>NZ_JBHZAG010000043.1:0-76455 GCF_042754125.1 Amycolatopsis sp. NPDC059235 | reverse complement strand
TTCTCGTGGCCGCGGATATGTTAATACCACCCCCCCTTTAGGGGCGCCTTGTGGGAATCAGATTCCCTCAAGGAGCCCTTCACGGAACTTTCCTGATGTGTGCGCCACGTGAGCTGAAGCCAGCGGCTGGTCGGGCGGCTTCTACGATCAGGTCCATGCGTGCGGTCGTGATCGAAGAGTTCGGCGTGCTCCCGGAAGTGCGGGACGTACCGGATCCGGTGACCCCGGACGGCGGGGTCGTCATCGCCGTCGAAGCGACCGGCGTGTGCCGCAGCGATTGGCATACCTGGCAGGGCCACGACGAGGCCGTCCGGTTGCCGCACGTGGCCGGGCACGAACTCGCCGGGCGGATCGTTGAGGTGGGAAAGGGCGTCAAGGGCTGGGCGCAGGGCGACCGGGTGACGGTCCCGTTCGTGTGCGCGTGCGGTGTTTGCGCGCAGTGTGCCAAGGGCGACCAGCAGATCTGCGACGACGAGTTCCAGCCCGGCGCGACCCACTGGGGTTCGTTCGCCGAGCTGGTCGCCATCGAGCATGCCCAGACGAACCTGGTCGCGTTGCCGCACTCGATGTCGTCGGCGGAAGCTGCTGCGCTCGGTTGCCGCTTCGGGACGGCTTTCCGCGCAGTGTTGCGCCAGGGCGGCGTACGCGCGGGGCAGTGGGTGTCTGTGTACGGCTGTGGCGGCGTAGGCATCTCCGCGGTCCTCCTGGCTGCCGCTGCGGGCGCGAAGGTGGTGGCGGTGGACGTCTCGCCGCAGGCGCGCGCGTTGGCGGAGCGCTCTGGCGCCGTACTGAGCGTCGACGCCAGTGCGTTCGACGGGCCGGAAGCGCTGGCCGCGTACGTCCGTGAGCGCACCGAAGGCGGTACGCACGTGTCGCTGGACTGCCTCGGCTCTCCCATCACTTGCGCGGCTTCGGTGGGCAGCTTGCGCAAGCGCGGACGGCACGTCCAGGCCGGGTTGATGCCGCCCAGCCAGGGGGTGCCGCCGATTCCGATGCATCGGGTGGTCGGTGGAGAGCTGGAGATTGTCGGGATCCACGGGCTGCAGGCCTACGAATACCCTGAGCTGCTCGGCGTGGTGGAGCGGTCCGGCATCGATCTGGACGGGTTGATCGGCACGCGGATCGGGCTGGACGGAGTGCCGGGCGCGCTCGCCGCGATGAGTGATCCGGTGCCTGCCCGGGCCGGGGTGACTGTCGTCGAGTTCGGGTGACGAATGGTGACCGGCGAATACCCTGGGTGGCGAGTCCGAGTTGTAGCTGACGAAAACCTGGCGGGTCCCGCGGTGGTGTGCGATTCTCCGAAGCTTGGCGGCAAGTGGCGAGGGGAACCCGCCGCAGGAGCGCCCGTCCGGGTGACTCCTGCGGCCACCGGCCCCGGAGCGGCGTGATGGAGCTGCTGCCGCGTCCCCGCCGGGAAATCGCCCCGGGAGCAGTGCATGTCCCGGATTGGCTTTCCGCACAAGAACAACGCGACCTCCTCACGGCCTGTCGCGGCTGGCGCGGTTACCGGTCGACCCGGCTGCCGAGCGGCGGGGTGATGTCGGTGCGCACGGTCTGTCTCGGCTGGCAGTGGCTGCCGTACCGCTACGACCGACTGCGCGAGGACGGTTCGCCGGTGGAGCCTTTCCCGGGCTGGCTGGCCGACCTCGGCCGCCGTGCGCTCGCCGACGCCTACGACCGGCCCGCCGACGATTACCAGCCCGACGTCGCGCTCGTGAACTACTACGACGCCACCGCGAAAATGGGCATGCACCAGGATAAAGACGAGCGTTCGACGGAGCCGGTGGTCTCGCTGAGCCTCGGCGACACGTGCGTGTTTCGCTTCGGCAACACCGAGCACCGGAACCGGCCGTACACCGACGTCGAACTGCGCTCGGGCGACCTGTTCGTCTTCGGCGGCCCGGCGCGGTTGGCGTTCCACGGGGTGCCGAAAACCCTGCCGGGCACGGCGGATCCGGATCTTGGCCTGACCGGGCGGCTCAATCTGACGTTGCGGGTGTCGGGGATGTGAACCGGACTCGCTGGCCCGGCCGGAGCTGGGCGGCGAGGTCCAGGTCGTCCTCGTCCACCACCGCGGCGACGGGATAACCGCCGGTGACCGGATGGTCGGCGAGGAACAAGATCGGCACGCCCGACGGCGGCACCTGCAGCGCCCCGGGAACAGCGGCTTCCGGGGCTAGTTCGCCGATGCGGGCGCGGGTCAGCGCGGGGCCGTCCAGGCGCACGCCGACTCGGTCGAGGTCGCTGGTCACGGTGTAGCTGCCAGTGAGCAAAGTGGACAGTGCGGACGCGGTGAACCAGTCCAGTCGCGGGCCGGGTTCCAGGCGCAGCACGGGTTCTTCCGCCAGCCGGGTCAGCGGGGCGAGATCGACACAGGGGTTGCCCTGCACTACCGAGCCGATCGGCAGCGACATTCCGGTCGCGAGGACGGGCGGGCCGAGTTTGCCCAGTGTGTCGGTGGCTCGCGCGCCTAGCACCGGCGGGACGTCCAGGCCGCCGCGGACGGCGAGGTAGCTGCGCAGGCCGAGTGAAGCGACGCCGAGTTCGAGTTCGTCTCCGGGGCGCAGCACAATCGGCGCACCGACGGCGGCGGCCCGCCCACCAGCGCGGATCGGTACCCGAGCGCCGGTGACCGCGACGGTGGTGTGTTCGGAAAACCGCAACCGCAGGTTGCCGAGGGTGACCTCGATCGCCGCGTGCGTTTCAGGGTTGCCGACCAGGCGGTTCGCCAGCTTCAGCGAACCTCGGTCCGCCGCGCCGGAGCGGCCGACGCCGACTGCGGCGTATCCGGGCCTGCCGAGGTCTTGCACGGTCGCGAACGGGCCGGGCGCGAGGATCTCGATTTTGCCGGTCACCGAATCGCCTCGAATCGCACGAGGGTGCCGGGGACCAGCAGGTTGGGCTGCTCGCGGTCGACGTTCCACACCTGCGCGTCACTGTGTCCGAGCAGGTGCCAGCCGCCGGGCGACGGGTGCGGGTAGATCGCGCTGTACTCGCCGGCGATCGCCACCGCACCCGCTGGCACGCGCGTGCGCGGCGTGCTCCGGCGCGGCAGGTGCAACGCCGGATCTAGGCCGGTCAGGTAGGCGAAACCGGGAGCGAAGCCGCAGAAAGCCGCGACGTAGGTGCCTGCCGAATGTCGTTGCACGACTTCGGAAACGGACAGCCCGGTAGCTTCGGCGACATCTGCCAGGTCAGCGCCGTCGTAGCGCACCGGCAGGGTGACCGTGGCTGCCGAGCGCGCAGAGACGTCCACTGTGGACAGCGAAGCAAGTGAGCGAGCCAACACGGCGGAATCGGTGCGGGCCGGGTCGAAACGGACCAGCAAGGTGCGTGCGGCGGGGACGAGTTCGACGACGCCCTCGGGCCGAGCGGCTTCGCAGGCCGCCTGGAACCCGAGCACGTCGTCGACCTCCACCAGCAACGCGGAACGGCCGTAGCGCAAAACAGTGTTCATACCGGTCACACGAACGACCTCAGCACGACGCCGGATTCGGTGAGCAGCTCGCGAATCCGCCGGGCCAGCTCGACCGCGCCGGGCGTATCTCCGTGCACGCAAAGGGAATCCGCCCGCAGCGTGAGCTTGCCGCCTTCGGCGTCGACGACCTCGCCGGTGGTCGCCATGGTGAGCGCCCGCGCGGCGACTTCGTCGGTGTCGTGCAGCACCGCACCTGGAAGCTTGCGCGACACCAGTCGTCCTTCGGGCGTGTACGCGCGATCGGCGAACGCTTCTGCGTACGCAGGCACGCCCGCCGCTTGAGCTGCGCGCAGCATTTCGGAGTCCGGAGGACACAGCAGTGCCAGATCGGTGTGATAGCGCCGTACGCCTTCGACAAGCGCAGCTGCCTGCTCCGGATCGACAGCTGCCGTGTTGTACAGCGCGCCGTGCGCCTTCACGTAACGCACGCAGCTGTGCGCCGCGCGCGCGAAGGCGTCGAGAGCGCCGATTTGGTACAGCACTTCGTCCGCAAGGTCTTCCGGCGCGATGTCGAGCGCGCGACGGCCGAAGCCGGCCAGATCGCGGTAGCCGACGTGCGCGCCGATGGCGACGCCGCGTTCGGCCGCGCGTTCGCACACCCGGCGCATCACGCTCGCGTCGCCCGCGTGGAAGCCGCACGCGATGTTCGCGCTGGTCACGATGTCGAGCATGGCTTCGTCGTCGCCCATGGTCCAGGCGCCGAAGCCTTCGCCGAGGTCGCTGTTGAGGTCCATGTCATCCCACCTGGTAGTCGCGATCGGGCCGGTCGGTCAAGAACATGTACCCGGGGGCGTGCGTGATGGCGAACGGCGGCCGGGACGCCATCAGCGCCGCCTGCGGGGTGACGCCGCAGGCCCAGAACACCGGCACGTCACCGGGTCGGGCGTCCACCGGATCGCCGAAATCCGGCCGGGCGAGATCGGCGATGCCCAGCTCAGCGGGGTCGCCGACGTGTACGGGAGCGCCGTGCACCGCGGGCATCGCGGCGGTGATGCGCACGGCGTCCTCGACCTGGGTTTCCGGAATCTGCCGCATTGACACCACCATCGGGCCGCTCAGCCGTCCGGCCGGTTCGCACTGCCGGTTCGTCACGTACATCGCGACGTTGCGGCCCTGCTCCGCGTGCCGCAACGGGATGCCCGCGGCGCGCAGCAACGTCTCGAAGCTGAAGCTGCAGCCGATGGAGAACGCGACCATGTCACTGCGCCACACTCCGGTGGCGTCGGTGATTTCACTGGTCATCGCGCCGTTGTGCCACACGCGGTAGCGCGGCAGGTCGGTGCGCAGGTCCGCGCCGGGCGCGAGCCGGGTGGTCGGGTCGCCGGGTTCGCTGACGTCGAGCACCGGGCACGGCCGCGGGTTGCGGGCGCAGAACTCGCGGACGTCGTCGGCCCAGTCCGCCGGTACCGCGATCAGGTTGGTCTGTGCGTAACCGTCGGCCCAGCCGGTGGTCGGGCGTTCGGTGCCGGCGCGGAAGAGCGCGCGAGCTTCGGCCGGAGTGAGCGTCGACGGGGCGTAGGCGGTGGTCATACCTCCACCAGTTCCTTGCCTCGCGTTTCCGGCAGCCCGAGCAGCGCTACCGCGGCGATCGCGTAACCGACCGCACCGAGCACGATCGCGCCGCCCGCACCGAGAAAGCCCACCACAGCGGGGAAAGCGGCACCGACCGCGCGGCCGAAGTTGTAGGTGAAGCCCTGTCCGGTGGCGCGCAGCTCGGTCGGGTACAGCTCGGCGAGGTACGCGCCGAAGCCGCTGAAGATCGCCGAAGTCGAGAAACCGAGCGGGAAACTGATCAGCAGCATCAGGCCGTTCGCGCCGTAAGGCAGCTGCACGAACAGCACAATCAGCAGTGCGGAAACGACCGAGAACAGCAGGAACGTCTTCTTCCGGCCGAGCAGGTCGGTGAGGTATCCGCCGCAGATGTAGCCGATGAACGCGCCGGGGATCAGCAGCGCGAAGTAGCCGCCGGTGTTGACCACGGACAGGCCGCGGCTGCTCTGCAGGTACTTCGGCATCCAGGTGAACAGCGTGTAGTAGCCGCCCTGGACGCCGGTCGCGAGGAGCGCGGCGAAAACCGTGGTACGCAAGAGATTCGGCTTGAAAATCCCGGCGAGCGAGCCTTTGACCTTGGCTGAAACCCGTCGTGCGGCTGCCTCCGGCGCGTCCTCGACACTGCGCCGGACCCACAGCACGAGCAGCGCCGGGATCACGCCGACCCAGAACAGCACGCGCCAGGCGATGTCCTGGTCGAGGACACTGAACAGCACCGTGTAGACGATCACCAGCAGGCCCCAGCCCACCGCCCACGCGCTCTGCACGAACGCCACCGTGCGGCCGCGGTACTTGGCCGAGCAGTACTCGGCAACCAGCGCGGCGCCGACCGCCCACTCGCCGCCGAACCCGAGCCCCTGCAAGCCGCGGAAGATCAGCAGCGTCTCGAAGTTGGGCGCGAAACCGCACAGCACCGTGAAGATCGTGTACATCGCGATGGTCAGCTGCAGCGTGCGGACGCGGCCGATGCGGTCGGCGAGCACGCCGGCTCCGACGCCGCCGATCGCGGACACGACCAGCGTGACGGTGCTGAGCAGGCCCGCTTCGCCGGACGTGATGCCGAAGTAGGCGGTGATCGCGGCCAGGCCGAAGGGCAGGGTCTGGTAGTCGAACGAATCGAGGCCGTAGCCGCCGAAGGCGCCGAGGAAGGCGCGGCGGCCCTTGTGGCCGAGCGAGCGATACCAGCCGAACGGGCGGGCCGCGTTCGCGGTGCCGTCGGCGACGTTGACGTTCATAGGGCACCTCACAAGGGGGACGAACTCATGGTGGCACGAGTCACATGGCCGCTACCGTACGGATCGTTCAACAATTCCACAAGTCCCTCATTTTATTGTTCACCGCCCGCTGGCTACGCTGGGCGACGTGGTCACCGACGGAGAGCCCATGGGCCTGGAAGCGGATCGCGGCCTGCTCGGCCGGACGAGCACCGCGGAGCGGGTCGCCGGCGTGCTGCGCACGCGTGTTTCCGAGGGGTACTTCCTGCCCGGGGTACGGCTTTCGGAGCAGGACATCGGCAACGCGCTCGGGGTCTCGCGCAATACGCTCCGTGAGGCCTTCCGGTTGCTGACCCACGAACGGCTGCTGGTGCACGAGCTGAACCGCGGGGTGTTCGTGCGGGTGCCGAGCGTCGAGGACGTGCGCGACATCTACCGGGTCCGCAAGATCATCGAATGCGCGGCGGTCCGCGACGTGACCGAGAAGCCGGCGGCGTACGAGAAGATCGCCAGCACGGTCGCGGACGGCGATCGCGCGGCGAAGCAGGCGCAGTGGCAGGACCTGGGTACCGCGAATATCCGTTTCCACGCGGAACTGGCGGCGCTCACCGGCAGCGAGCGCATTGTCGAGTTGATGCAGGCGCTCGCCGCGGAGCTGCGGCTGGTGTTCCACGTAATGGCCGATCCGCGCCGCTTTCACGAGCGGTATCTGCCGCGGAACCACGAAATCCTGGACGTGCTCGCGACCGGCGACGGGATCCGTACGGCGGAGATGCTCGCGGTCTACCTCGACGACGCGGAAGCGCAGCTGGTGGAGGCCTACGCGGAGCTGGCCGGAAGCCGCTGAGGGTCCGGCCGAAACCGGCCGGTTTGCCCGGGAAGGCAGTGAGAATGGCCGTTCGGCCCCTCCTGCCGGCCGGAAGGCTCCACGGCACCCGCGGTCTGGCTACGGTCGGCAGTGGGCCGCGCGAGAGCGCCGCCCCGGGCGTCGGGACCCCCAGCCGACGCGCGGAGGACGGCCCACGGCCGGGCGGTCGACCTTGGTTCCCGCCCGGCCCGCGCGGTGTCCGCGGCGGGCCGTGGCCACCGGGGGGAGGTCACGGCCCGCCGTCTCTCATCGTCCACAGTGGACGGCTATTGGTTCACCGACCATTTCTGGTTGACGTTGCCGGTGCACGTCCACAGCTGCAGTTTCGTCCCGTTGGCCGAACTGACCCCCGCCGCGTCGAGGCATTTGTTCGCGTGCGGGTTGACGATGTCGTGCGCCGCGGTCACGACCCACTGCTGCGCGTTGCTGTTGTTGCAGTCGTACATCTGGACCGGGGTGCCGTCGTCGGTGCCGGAGTACTTGACGTCCATGCACTTGCCGAGCGCGCGAATGGTCCCGTCGCCGCCGATGGTCCAGTTCTGCGCGGCGTTTCCGTTGCAGTCGGTGATCTGCAGCTGGGTGAAGTTCGCCGGATTGGCCCAGGGCACGTCGACGCATTTGCCGCCGATGCCGATGATCCGGCCGCTGGACCCGCCGTCGCTGCTCGTGTTCACGTGCACGTAGTCGACGACCAGCTGCTGCGGGAATTGCGTGTTGCCGTCCGGATCTCCGGGCCAGTCGCCGCCGACGGCGAGGTTCAGGATCAGGTAGAAGGGATGGTCGAAGACCCAGCGGTTGCCGTTCAGATCCGCCGGGGTGCGGGTCTGGTAGGCGTTGCCGTCCACCGACCAGACGATCTTGTTCGGCGACCAATCGACCGCGTAGGTGTGGAAATCGTCGGCGAAGACAGGGCCGTTATAGGGCGCGCCGATCCCGCCCGCGCCGGAGTAGCCGGGGCCGTGGATGGTGCCGTGCACGGTGTTCGGCTCGCGGCCGATGTTCTCCATGACGTCGATTTCGCCATCGTTGGGCCAATTTCCGCCGCCGAGCATCCAGAACGCGGGCCACATGCCTTGCCCGCGCGGGATCTTCATCCGGGTTTCGCCGTGCCCGTACGCCTGGCTGAATTTGCCGGCGGTGTTGAGCCGGGCGGAGGTGTACTGGCAGGTGCCGTACCAGCAGGTGTGGCCGGAGTTTTCGCGTTTGGCGGTGATGACCAGGTGGCCTTGGCCGTCGAGGGCGCCGTTGGCGGCACCGGCGGTGTACCACTGGCGTTCGTGGTTGTTTCCGTTGTTGTCGCCGGTTTCGTAGGTCCATTTCGACGCGTCGGCGGCGGCCCCGGCGGGCCCGTTGAAATCGTCGGTGAAGCTTTCGGCGGCTGCCGCGGTGGGCGGGGCGAGCACCGCTGGGGCGGTCTGCAGGCCGAGCGCTAGAAGTGCGGCTGCGGCGAAGGCGGCGGGGACGCGTCTGAGGAATCCGGGCATGCGTGGTCACCTCGGTTTCGGGGAGGAACCTTGAACGAGGGAATGCTTTGTTGTGGCGGGCAACAAAGTAGGAAGAGTATGCCTGGTCTGGACCTCTGCGGCAATGGTCCAGGTCCGTGAGGGGAACCCTGAGGGACTCAGAGTCCGTGAAGGTTCCCTTCACGGACGGCCCGCGGGGTCACCTGACCGAGGGTAAGGCTGCCCCCACCGCGCTGACGCCGGTCGGCACCATGGTCCGCCCGGGGTACCCGTCCTACGTTCGGAAGTGCCAGCCGAGAACGGACGAGAAGAGAGAGGCCGACATGACGGCGGGGACGGATCTTCGACCACCGCGGACCACGTCCGCAGCGGAGCGAACGGTACGGGTCGAGCCGAAGAAGCAGTGGTGGCGGAGACCGTGGGTAGGGCCGCTGGGGCTGGTGGTGGTCGCGTTCCTGGCTTATTCGCTGCCGCCGTATCTGGCGTTCGATCCGGCACAGTCGCGGGTCCCGTCGACGTTCCCCGCGCACTACTTGTTCCTGGTGGGGCACGTGGTGTTCGGGTCGATCGCGATGGTCACCGCGTTGCTGCAGATCTGGCCGTGGATCCGGCGTAAGCACCCGGTGCTGCACCGCTACTCCGGCCGCGCGTACGTGTTCGCGGGAGTGCTGCCGTCCGGGTTGCTGGCGTTGACGATCGGCGCGGCGACCCCGTTCGGGCCGGTGACGCGGGCCAGTGACGTGCTGCTCGCGGTGCTGTGGCTCGGTACGACGTGGGCGGGCTACCGCGCCGCTCGCAAACGCCGGTTCGGCGATCACCGGCGCTGGATGGTCCGCAGTTTCGCGCTGACGATGTCGATCATTCTCAACCGGCTGATCGGCCCGATCGCGGCGATCTTCCTGGAACCGCAGCTCGCCACGACGTTCGGCGGCAGCGAGATCGCGTTCGGGCAGTCGATCGCGGCGCTCGGGGCGTGGGTGAGCTGGACGGTCGCGCTGATCGCGGCGCAGCTGTGGCTCGACCGGAAGCCGAAGCGCCGCGCGAGTGTTTAGCCGTGGCTGAATAGTTTGTTCTCCGCGCCGCCTGCTTGTTAGAACACCAGCAGGCGGCGCGGATGCATTCGGTGCGAGGGGTACACCGAATGACGGCTCATCCGCGCCGCTGCAGGGACCGCGCGATGATCGTCCGCTGGATCTCCGACGCGCCTTCGTAAATGCGCGGCGCCCGGACCTCTCGATACAAATGCTCCAGCAAATGCCCTCGCCGCAACGCACGTGCGCCGTGCAATTGCACCGCTTGATCCACGACGTATTGCGCGGTCTCGGTCGCGAACAACTTCGCCATTGCCGCGCGACCGGCCAGGTTCTGCTCGCCCGCGTCGTAAGCCGCTGCGGCGGCGTAGACCAGCAAGCGGCCAGCTTCCGTTCGCGTCGCCATTTCGGCCAGCGTGTGGGCCACTGTCTGTTGCTTCACCAACGGGCCGCCGAATGCTTCGCGCGAAGCGGTGTACTCGACGGTCGCGTCGAGGGCGGCTTGTGCCATCCCGACGGCGAAGGCACCGACGCTCGGGCGGAACAGGTCCAAAGTGCGCATTGCTACGGCGAATCCGCGGTTTTCCTCGCCGAGCAGTTCGTCGCGATTTACCCGGACGCCGTCAAAAACCACGGTGCCGATCGGGTGCGGGCTAACCAGATCCAGGTGTTCGCCGCTGAGTCCGGTGCGGTTGCCGGGGACGACGAAAGCGCTGACGCCACGTGAACCGGAGTCGGGAGTGGTGCGGGCGAAGACCGTGTAGAAGTCTGCTTCGGGCGCGTTCGAGATCCACATTTTCGTGCCGGTGAGCCGCCAGCCGTCACCGTCTGGTTCGGCGGCCAGTTGCAGGGCGGCGGCGTCGGAGCCAGCGTCCGGTTCGGTCAGCGCGAAGGCGGCGACAGCGTCACCGGCGGCGACGGCGGGGAGCCAGCGCTGGACCTGTTCGTCCAAACCGGACTGGAGTACCGGGTAGCTGCCCAGGCCCTGCAACGCCAGGGCGGTCTCGGCTTCGGTGCTTTGCGTGGCAAGGGCTTCCCGCAGCAGGCACAGATCGGTCGCGGCGGCTTGCCGGGTCGGCTGTCCACTTTCGACACCGGGGAACAACCGGGCGAGCAAGCCGTGCGAGCCCATTGCCTTGAGCAGCGGGCGGTTGACCGCGCCTTCGGTGCCGGCGGCGGCCAGTTCGACGAGCTGTCCGGCGGCGATCTTCCGGACGGAAGCGGCGTAGGCGGTCTGTTCCGGAGTGAATGCGAAGGCGTTCATCGGGCGTCCTCCGGTCGCCAGCGGGCGTGGGCGGTTTGGTGGCCGCCGGTGCGGACCAGGTCGAGTCGCGGCTCTGGACCGTCGGTGCGGCCGGTTTGCGGTGGGCGTTTGCCCGCTGCCCACTGTTTCGGCCACGCCACCGGATACTCTTGCGCGGCAGCTGCGTGCAGGGTCCATTGTGGATTGAACAGGTGGGTCCGGCCGAGTGCGCACAGGTCGGCCCGGCCCGCGAGGATGAGCGAGTTCACGTCGTCGTAAGAGGAAATCGCGCCGACGGCGATCACCGCGGTGCCATAGCGACGGCCGACCTCGTTGCGGATGCGGTCCGCGTACGGCGTTTGGTAGCTGCGGCCGAACTTCGGCTGTTCTTCGCTGACCACCTGGCCGGTCGACACATCGATCGCGGCCGCGCCGTGTTCGGCGAACGCCTGCGCGATGGCCACGGCTTCGTCGGAGTCGTTGCCGCCCTCGAACCAGTCGGTGGCCGAGATCCGGACCGTCAGCGGACGGTCGGCTGGCCACACGGCGCGGACGGCGTCGAAAACTTCCAGCGGGAAGCGCAGCCGGTTTTCCGGGGAGCCGCCGTAGGAATCGGTGCGCTGGTTGGTCAACGGGGACAGGAAAGACGACAGCAGATAGCCGTGTGCGCAGTGCAGTTCCAGCAGATCGAACCCGGCGCGCGCGGCGGCTTCGGCGGCAGCCACGAACTGATCCCGGATCTCGCCCAGTTCGGCGACGGTCAGCTCGCGCGGCGTCTGGTTGTTCGGCGAATACGGCAGCGCGGACGGCGCGCAGACCTCCCAGTTTCCTTCCGGCAGCGGGTCGTCAATGCCGTCCCACATCAGTTTCGTGGAGCCCTTGCGGCCGGAATGTCCGAGCTGCAACCCGATCTTCGCCGGGGTTTCGCGGTGCACGAACTCGACGATCCGCTTCCACGCGGCTTCCTGTTCGGACGTGTACAGCCCGGGACAACCCGGCGTGATCCGGCCTTCGGCGGACACGCAGATCATCTCGGTCATCACCATCCCGGCCCCGCCGAGTGCCTTGCTTCCCAGATGTACCAAGTGGAATTCGCCGGGCACGCCGTCGACCGCGGAGTACATGTCCATCGGCGACACGATGATCCGGTTCGGCAATTCCAGGGAACCGATCCGCACTGGCTGGAACATCGGCGGCGCGACGGAAGTGCCGAGCGAATCAGCGAACCACTGATCCAGCGAGGCGGCGAACTCCTTGTCGCGCAGCTTCAGGTTGTCATAGGTGACGCGACGGCTTCGGGTAAGCAGGTTGAACGCGAACTGCTCGGGTTCCTGATGCGTGTACTGCGCCAGATTCTCGAACCACTCCAGGCTCGCCTGCGCCGCCCGCTGCGTCGAATTGACGACCGGACGACGCTCTTCTTCATATGCCGCAAGGGCTTCCGGAACGCTCGGCTGCTCGTGCAGACAGGCGGCGAGCGCGAGCGCGTCTTCCATCGCGAGCTTCGTGCCGGAGCCGATTGAGAAATGCGCGGTGTGCGCGGCATCGCCGAGCAGCACGACGTTGTCGTGGACCCAGCTTTCGCAGCGGACCGTGCCGAAGGTGGCCCACTTGGAGTTGTTGGCCAGCAACTGATGTCCGTCGAAAATGTCGCCGCAAAGTTCGCGGATCAGCTCGATCGACTTCTCGTCGCTTTCGCCCGGCCCGAGCCCGGTGGCGGCGATCGGACCGAAGGCCCGCTGCCACACGTCCTCGTGCATCTCCAGGATGAACGTGCTGCCGTCGCGGCCGTACGGATAACCGTGGACCTGCATGATGCCGTGCGGCGTTTCGAGCACGTAGAACTTGAACGCGTCGAACACAAGGTCCGTGCCAAGCCAGATGTAACGGCACTGCCGGGTCTCGACACTCGGCCGGAACGAATCGGCGAACGCGGTGCGCACCGCGGAATTCACGCCGTCCGCGGCGACCACCAGGTCGGAAGAAGCGGCCAGTTCGGCCGGATCCGGCGCGGTGCTGCGGAATCGGACATCAATGCCCATTTCGCGGCACCGCTGCTGGAGGATCGCGAGCAGCCGTTTGCGGCTCATCGCGGCGAATCCGTGCCCGCCCGAAGTCGAGACAGTGTCGCGATAGTGCACGTCGATGTCGTCCCAGCGCGCGAACTCCCGGCTCATCGCCTCGTGCACGTCCGCGTCGGCGTGCTCGATGCCGCCGAGCGTCTCGTCGGAGAAGACGACGCCGAAGCCGAACGTGTCGTCAGGCGCGTTGCGCTCCCAGACCGTGATCTCGTGGTCCGGGCCGAGTTGTTTCGCGAGCACGGCGAAGTAGAGGCCCGCAGGCCCGCCGCCGACTACTGAAATCCGCACGCGACCCAGGGTATGTCGTCTGAAGTACGGTCGTCAAGAAGACGATAGATGGGTTACGCTCCCCGGCATGGAGCGGATCAATCCCCCCGAGCTGGGCAAGCCGTCGGGGTTCTCGCACGCGGTGGCGGCGCAGGGCAGGCTGGTGTTCCTTGCCGGACAGACCGCGTTGAACGCGGAGAACCGGATCGTCGGCGAGGGCGTCGTCGAGCAGTTCGAGCGCGCGCTCGGCAACCTGCTCACCGCGTTGCGTGCGGCCGGCGGCGAACCCGCGGACCTGTGCAGCCTGACCGTCTACATCGTGGACATGGACGACTACAAGGCCAACGCGCGCGAGATCGGCCGCGTGTGGAAGCGGCTGGTGGGCGCGGATTACCCGGCGATGGCGGGCATCGGCGTGAACCGGCTGTGGGACGTCGAGGCGCTGGTGGAAGTGCAGGGCTACGCGGTGGTCAACCGCTGAGCACCTGCTGAAGGTGTGTACGGGCGGCTTCCTCGAGCCGGTCGTGCAGCGTGAAGAACACCTCCGCGGCGCGGATGCCGGACCAGCCCTCGGGCAGCAATTCCGCGGGCAGGCACGGGTCGAGGTACGGCATCCGCCGCCAGCCGGTGAGCACGCGCAGGTAATCGGCGAACGCTTCGTCCGCGGGCGTCGTGCGGCGGCGCTGCCACCGACGCAGCGCGGGTTCGTGCTCTTCGAGGAACGCCGTGTAGAGCTCGTCCAGCTGGTCCAGGTCCCACCACTCGCGCACCTTCTCGCGCGGGTCGCCGAAGGCGAGGTGCTCGGCGCGGAACACGTCGGCGTACGCGGCGAGCCCAAGGCGCTCCAGTGCGCCGACAGTGGCCTCGTACAGATGCGCCGGCGCGATCCAGACGCCCGAGGAAGCGGTGCCGAAACCCAGCCGCGACAGTTGCGTGCGCAGCACGTGCCGCTTGTGCCGTTCGGCTTCCGGCACCGAGAACACCGCGAGCAGCCAGCCGTCGGCGAGCTTCGCGCGGTCGCGGCGGAAGATCCGTTCGTCGCCCTCGCGGAGCAACTCCAGTGCGGTACCGGACAATTCGTACCCGGCGGATCCGTCGCGGCGCACGGCTTCGAGGACTCCGCGCCGTTTGAGCCGGGAAATCGACGACCGCACCGCGGGCTCGTCGACCCCGACCGCGGCGAGCAGATCGATCAGCGAGGCGACCGAAAGCCACTCGCCGCCAGTCAGATGGTGCACGCCGTAGACCGACACAATGAGGTGCCGGGGCTGGGCCGCGCGCCCGCCGTCGGCATCGGCTGCTTCCGGTACGGCCGTCACCCGGTCACCATACAGTGCCGATCGCCGCCAATCCGGCTGCCGCCGCGGCGGAGACAGGTTTCCGCGAGCCCCTCGGCCGCGAACCGGCTCAACCGGCGAGGGGTAGCATTTCCGGCGCGATGGCGTTTGTGAGCAATGCACCTTTGGTGAGCCGGCTGACCCGCCGCGGACGGCTGATGGCGAAACGCACCTGCGACCGCCGGGGACACGCCTTCGCGTTCGGCCGGTTCCTTTTCCGCACCCCCACCGCGTGGGAGTACGCGGCGGCGGTCGCGGGCGGCAGCGATCCGGCGGCGCAACGCTGGCTCGGCTGGCTGGCCGACTCCGTGGTGGCCGAACCGATGCGCGCCGAGGCGCTGCGCGTCCTCCCCGGCACCGGACCGGACTGGACCACGCCCGACCCGCATTCGGTGGACGTCGTCGCGATCGATCTCGTGGCGGGCCGCTGCGCCGGGCTCGTGAGCGTGCACGCCGGCGAGGACGGCGGCCCGGAAACCGGCGGCTATCTCGCGCCGGAGTATCGCGGACAGGGATTCGGCCGCGACCTGTTCGCCGCCGGTCTCGTGCTGGCGCACGAACATCTCGGGCTTTCGCGGGTGCGCGCGGGCGCGGAGGTCGGCAACGTCGCGAGCGGCCGTTCGCTGGAAGCCGCCGGATTGCGCCGCGTGCCGGGGCCGCCGCGATACACGCTGCCGGACGGGCGGGCCTGCGAGGCGTGGTGGTACCAGCATGACGCGGCTTGGCCGAAGAAATGCGCGGGACCGCAGGCGCAGTGGCTAGTCGCCTCGTGAGTGACAATGCCGGTTCTAACCGGCATAAACACTCACGACCCGTACTGCTCGTACACCTTCAACGTCTTGATCACCATGGCCCGTTCGCCCGGACTCAACGGCGCCAACGCCGCCTGCCACGCCTTCGCCCCGCGCGCGAGCCACGCGTCGACCGCCGGGCGCTTGTCCGCGTGGATGCTCACGATGGTGCGCCGCCGGTCGTCCGGGTCCTCGGTGCGCTCCAGGACGCCTTGCCGCGAGAGGTCGCCGACCATCAGACTCGCTGTGGTGGGCGCGATTTCGAGCCGCCCGGCGAGTTCGTTGACCGTCATCGGGCCGTCGAACAACAGATACGCCAGGAGCGACAGATGCCGCGGCGCGAGCGTGACGTCGTCGAGTTCCGGAGGCGGCGGCGTCCGCTTCGCGCGCCCGACGAGACGGGGCATGAGAAGCAGCAGTTCGCGGACCCCGTCGTCCAGGGTCGGGCCGGGCTCGGTGACCATGTCGCGACAGTACCTGCGCGTGTGTTGACAGCCCGATTCGCGCGATCCTAGGTTTGTTGTTACATCATCAACAGGGGAGTTCTCCGATGTCGGACTGGAACCAGCAGATCATCGACGAGTTCCGCGCGAACGCGGGCAAGGTCGGCGGCATGTTCGAGGGCAAGAACATGGTGCTGATCACGCACATCGGTGCGAAGAGCGGCAAAGAGCGGGTGAGCCCGCTGGTGTACACCACCGACGGCGACCGGATCGTGATCGTCGCGTCCAAGGGCGGCGCGGACACCAACCCGGACTGGTACCACAACCTCGTCGCCAACCCGGCCGTCACGGTCGAGATCGGCACCGACAAGTTCCCGGCGACCGCGAAGCTCGTGGAAGACCGCGCCGAGCGCGACCGGCTGTACGCCGGGATGGTCGCGCACGCCGAGGGCTTCGCGGACTACGAGAAGAAGACCGAGCGCGTGATCCCGGTCTTCGTTCTCGAACGCTGACTCAGCCCAGCGGCTGTCCGTAGACGAAGCTCCTCAGCCGTCCAGTCGACATCGGATCCAGCGGAGCGAAGAGCTTGGCGTGCGCGGCCTGAATGGTCGCCGTGTCCGGCTCGATCACCGACAGCGCGCGCACGGTGTAGCGCGAATCGGGGGTGAAATCCGGTGCTGTGGAGTGCTGGTATGCGCCGCCGAGCAGGTCGATGATCAGCACGGTCGGCACGGGTGCGCCCGGGCCGGCGTGGTCGAGCACGGTGCTCAGCACGTCGTCCCGGAGCGTCGGCAGCACGCGGTTGTCGCCGAGGTACGAGTGCGGGTTCGGCGGTTCGGCGGCGATCTTGCCGGAGTCGGTGAACGGCATCGTGGTGAGCGTTTCCTGCAGCGGGCCGAGTGCGCGCAGCGGCGCGACGAGTTCGTCGCCGCCGGTGCCGAGGTAGGCCACCCGGATGTGCGCGATGTGCTTGCCCCGCAACGGTTCCGGCACCATCGGCAGGTCCGGGTACGGCAGCATCGCGACCGAGGTGCCGACCGTGTCCGGCAGATCGGCGGTCCAGTCGCGCCAGGTGCGCAGGACGTCCGGGATCTTGGCGGTGTCGAAGTACAGGCCGCCGCCGTACAGCTCGGTCACCGGGACCAGGCCGAACTCCAGCGAGGTCACGATCCCGGCGTCGATCGGGCCGGTCGTGCGGGTTCCGTCGGGCCGCACGATCTCGGCGGAGCGGACGCGGTCCGAGGCCAGGCCGAAGTGCCGGCCGAGGAGACCGAAACCGCCGCCGAGGGTGTAGCCGACCACGCCGACGCCCGGCGCCGAACCGCTCAGCGGCGCGAGCCCGTGTTCCGCGGCGGCGGTAATGACGCTGCCCCAGGTGGTTCCGGCTTCGACGCGCGCCACGGCGCGGTCCGGGTCGACGGTCACGCCGGTCATCCGGCGCGTCGAGATCAGCACGCCCTCGGCCGGCGCGCGCAGGCCGTGTCCGGTCGCCTGCACGGAAACCGGCAGGTCGCGCTCGGCCGCGAGCCGGACCGCTGCCGCGACGTCGTCCGCGCTGGTGGCGGCGACGACCAGCTGCGGGGTGGAGCTGATGCCGGTCTGGAATCCGGCGATCTCTTCGCGGTAACCGGCCTGGTCAGGGGTGAACGTCTGCATGCCTTCAGCCTGCTGGCTGCTCGGCGATAAGTCCAAGAGATACTAGTTCCAGCAGCTAGAATGACTGGTTATGGAACTGCATCAGCTCGAGTACTTCGTCGCGGTCGCTGAGGAAGCGAACTTCACGCGTGCGGCGGCCCGGATGCACGTCGCGCAGCCCGGGGTCAGCGCGCAGATCCGGCGGCTGGAACGCGAGCTGGGGCAGCCATTGTTCGATCGGTCCGGCCGCACAGTACGGCTCACCGGGGTCGGCGAGGCCGCTCTGCCGCACGCCCGGGCCGCGCTGGCGGCGGTCGCGGCGGTGCGGGAGACGGTCGCGGAGCACGAGGGTTTGGTGCGCGGTCAGGTGTCGATGGGGATGGTGACTTCACTCGGGCCGGTCGAGCTGCCGGAGTTCCTGGCCGAGTTCGCCGAGCGCTACCCCGGCGTGGAAATCACGCTCAGTGAAGCGAATTCCGACCTGATGGTGGACGCACTGCGCGAAGGACGGCTGGACGCCGCGGTGATCGGCCTGGCCGACGGCGTGCCTGCCGGGCTCACTACCCAGATCGTGCTTGACGAGGAACTCGTCGCGGTCACCTCGCTGCGTGACGAATTCGCTGATCGGGACTCGGTCACCTTGGCTGAGCTGGCTGAACGGTCGTTGATCTGCTTGCCGAAGGGCACTGGCATGCGCGGCGTGCTGGACCGTGGCTTCGCCGCGGCGGGGCTGCATTCGCGGGTGACGATCGAGGCAAGCGACCCGAACGTGCTGGCCAAGCTCGGGATGCGGGGTCTTGGCGTGGCGCTGGTCCCGTTGTCGCTGGCTCGCTATTACGCCGAAGAGTTGCACACTTTGCGACTGCGGCCGGAGTTGCGCGGGCAGTTGGCGTTGGCGTGGCGGTCCGATGGTCCGGCTGGGCCCGCGGCTCGGGCGCTCATCGAGTTCGCCCAGTCGGTGCTTTAGCGGGTCGCGAAGGATACCGACGCCGCCGCGGATGCGCCAAGGAATTCGGGCCGGAATTCCCGAACCGACGACCTGGCGCTCCCGAACAGAACGGCCGCAGTGGGCCGTTCAGGTTGTCTTCCCGTGAATTCCCGGGAATTCGTCGTACTGTCGGCATCGGCCGCGAGTGCGGTCGAACTTCCCGAGAAGACGGAGGCATTTCCGTGAAGCTTGTTCGTCTCGTGCGCAAGGCCCTCCCGAGCAAGAGCCTGAAGTCTTACGCCTGGTACGGCTGGATCTGACGGTCTCATCAGGGCGACACCGGCCGGTTCCGGAATTTCCGGTACCGGCCGGTACCGCCGCTCACGAGGAGTTGTTCGGTGACCATTCCCGCTGAACGGAACAAAGTGCGGCAGGTGGTATTCGCGCCGCGGATTCAAGAACTGTTCGACCGTTATCGGGGGAAATCCTTCTTTCGGCTGGAACCGGACACGGTCGGCGTCGCCGGGGCCGGGTTGATGGACGCGCTGCTGCGCAGCCGTCCGGCGAATGCCGAGGAGCGGCCGACGTTCAAGCCGGTGCGCGGCCGGGTCGTCACGCGGCCGGAATCGTCGGCGCTGATGCGGGCGGTCGGCGCGGACGTGCGGGCCGCGCTCAAGAAGCCGCTCGACGACGCCAGCCTCGCCGGAACCTGGCCCGCCGTGCCGCACAACTACCTGCGCGACCTGGTGTTCGGCCGCGAACAACGGCGGTTCCGCGTCCTCGTCGACCGGCGGCTGGAGCTCACGCCGAAGATCACCTGGGCCGCTGTCGCCACCGGTGCCGCGCTCTGGGGACGGCCCGCGCCCGAGGTCGCGCTGTCCACTCTGGCGCGGATGGTGCTGGAAGCGGACACCTTCGAGCAGCGCCGCTTCGCGATGTACCTCTACCGGCGCGTGGCCGGGCCGATCTGCTTCACCGTCGCCGCGCTGGTCACGAACGCTTTGTGGCTCAGTTCGCCGCTCGACGACGACGTGCCGACCGAGTACGTGCTCAACGAGGCGCTCCGTCTCCTGCCGCCGTCGTGGAACATCCTGCGGGTGCGTTCGCCGGAGTTCACCGAGGTGGACGCCCGGATCGGCCCGGGCGACGACGTCCTGCTGCTGCCGCTGCTCAGCCACCGCGACCCCGAACTGTGGGACGCGCCCGACGAGTTCCGGCCGAGCCGCTGGGCCGCGCTGGACCCGGACAGCCATCCCGGTTACCTGCCCTTCGGGCACAGCAACGAACGCTGCTGGGGACGGCACCTGGTGCTTCCGCTGGCGGAACGCATACTCGACCTGGTCCGGCGCGACGGGCTCGTCGTCGACCCGGCGCAGACGCGGGCCCGGGTGCACCTGGACGGGCTGCTGGAGGTGGCGGACGTGCGGGTCGTGCGCGCCTGACAGCTCTTGACAACATGTCAACGGAGGCGTTCCCCTGGACGGATGCTCCAGGACGGCATGCTCGGCGTCAGTCTGCTCGCGGGCGGCGCGAACGTGATCATGCAGCTGGGCCGGCCCGCGGTCGGGTACGGCGTGATGGAAAGCCGCGTCGATTCCGGGAATCTCTTCAAGCATCCGCTGAAGCGCACGCGCACCACTGTCACCTACCTCGCGGTCGCCGTGCTGGGCACGGACGCTGACCGGGCGGCGTACCGGCGAGCGGTGAACGCGGTGCACGCGCACGTGGTTTCGACTGACGCGAGTCCGGTGCAGTACCGCGCTTTCGACCGGGAGCTGCAGCTGTGGGTCGCCGCCTGTCTGTGTCATGGCGTCGAGGACGTGCATCGCGCGTTTCTTGGCCGGCCCGCGCCGGAATCGTGGTACGCCGAGGCCGCGGTGCTGGGCACGACGCTGCAGGTGCGTCCCGAAGACTGGCCGGACGACTTCGCCGCGTACTGGGCGGACGGACTGGCCCAAGTGGACATCGACGACCCGATGCGGGAGTACCTCACGGCCATCGCGAACCTGGAATTCCTGCCGCGGCCGTTGTCGCTCCTCTTCGGACGGTTCCACCGCTTCGTGACGACCGGGTTCCTGCCGGAGGTCTTCCGCGAACAGATGCGGCTGCCGTGGTCGGCCGCGGATCAGCGCCGGTTCGATCGGCTGACGCGCGGGATCGGCCGAATGGTCGAACGGCTTCCGTTGTGCGTGCGGCGTTTCCCGTATGACGCTTGCCTCGCGGACTTCCGGCGGCGGTTGCGGAAGGGAAAACCGCTCGTCTAAGCGGTTGACCGGGATGCGGTGGTGGGCAAGGGTTGGCGTATGGCCACTGCCGACGTAATCCCTGCCGCGGAGGCAGCATGAGCAAAGCGGATGAGGTGCGGGAAGGGGTCTCCCTCACCAACCTCGACCAGGAGCTGTTCGTCGACGCCGGGGTGACGAAGCGCGACCTCGTCGACTACTTCGACGCTGTTTCGGACCGGTTGCTGCCGGTGCTGCGCGACCGTCCGCTGTCGGTGATGCGGGTGCTGCGCGGGCAGGACGCGTTCATGCAGAAGAACCTGCCGAAGTACACGCCGGAGTGGGTGCCGCGGGCGAAGCTGTGGGCGGAGAGTTCACAACGGACAGTCACCTACGGCCTGTGCAACGACCGCCGGACGCTGCTGTGGTTCGGCAATCAGCGCGCGGTCGAGCTGCATCCCGCGTTGACACGAGTGGAGCCGGTCGGCCAGACCGATCTGATCATGGACCTCGATCCGCCGGAGGGCGCCGATTTCAGCGTCGCGGTGGCGGCGGCCCGGCTGGTGCGGCAGGCCTTGGCCGACGTCGGGCTCGCCGGTGCGTTGAAGACCAGCGGCTCCAAGGGCGTGCATGTGTTCGTGCCGCTGGTTCCCGGTCTGTCCTTTGAGGACGTCGCGGCGGCGACCCGGGCGGTCGGCGCGCGAGCGGAGCGGATCGACCCGGAGCTGGCGACCACGGCGTTCATCCGGGAAGACCGGCACGGCAAGGTGTTCCTCGATTCGACCCGGGCGGGCGGGGCCACGGTGGCGGCGGTCTACAGTCCGCGGATCCGGCCGGGTGCGCCGGTGTCGTTCCCGGTTCGCTGGGCGGACGCGGACGACGTCAAACCGGCGGATTTCACGGTGAAGACCGCGATGGGGCTGCTGGGGAGCGCCGATCCGTGGGCGGAGGAATTGCCGGAGCCGCAGGAGCTTCCGGCGGATCTCGTGGCCGAGGGGCATACGATCCCGGTCGCCCGGGTCGCGGCGATGCACGAGGGCAAACGCCGGGCCCGGGCGCGACGGGAATCAGGGGAGGGCGAGTAGATCCTGGTGGTGCACGGTGACCTCGGTGATCTGCCGGTCCTCGGGCACTGCCAGCGCCGGGTCTTGTTCTTGCGCCGCGGCAACGAATCCGCGGTACCAGGTGTCGATGAGTTCGCGGTGTTCCGGCCCGAGCCGCCATGGCGACGGTCTGGTGTGGACTGTCCAGCCGTGCCGCTGAAACTCCGCCGCGGTGAAAGCGACGGCTTCCGGGCCGAGCTTTCCGCCTCGGCGTTGGTGGTTGTTGAAGGCCTCGTTGAGCGCTTCGTCTACGGCGTCCGCGGGGGTGAGGTGAGCGGATCCCGTCACGGACAAAGTGAGGAACGCCGGGCATTGAGCGTCCACACAGGACTTCACCAGCCGCTGAATCTCCTCCTTGGCAAGAAGATCCAGCAACGCGGAAGCCGTCACTAACGAAGTGTCGCTGATGTCCAGCCGGGTCACGTCGGCTTGTTGCGTCTCGACGCTGATCCCCGGCGGAAGGCTGCGCGCGGCGATCTCCAGCAGCCGCGGGTCCCGGTCGTGCAGAATCCACCGTTGCGGCTTCGGAAGACGACCACTCAACCAGCGTCCCATCGCCCCGGTACCGCAGCCGAGATCCCGGATGACCGCCGGACTGCGCGGGAGCAAGGCGACCAGGTCGGCCGCCCGGGCCGCGGTGTCGGCGGGCTCTCTGAGCTTCAGCCATTCCGGCGCGTAACCGGAAGAGTCCACTGTGGTCACAAGGAACGCTCGTATCCGGCGGAGGCGGCGTGGGATTCGTGCAGGGTCACCGAAAGCTGTGCCAGCCCGCGCGCGTTCTCGCCGAGTTCTCCGGCGTGGATCCGGTTCGCGAGCCGGTCGGCGATCACCTTGGCGAGGTATTCCGTCGAAGTGTTGATGCCGGCGAAATCGGGTTCGTCGTCGAGGTTCCGGTAGTTCAGGTCGGCGAGCACCGTGCCCAGCTGCTGGGTGGCGAGACCGATGTCGACGACGATGTTGTCCGAGTCCAATTCGGACCGCTGGAACGTCGCGTCGACCACGAACGTCGCGCCGTGCAAGCGTTGCGCCGGGCCGAAAACCTCGCCGCGGAAACTGTGGGCGACCATGATGTGATCGCGCACGGTGACACTGAACAACGCGTTCTCCTTTACGGGTAGGTGATCCGGTGCGCCAGTCCGCGCAGAGTTCCGTCCGCCAGTCGTGCCGCGACGTCCGGCAGTTCGGCGAAGGCGGATTCGCCGGTGATGAGGACGTCGAACGCCGGGTCCGCGAGCAGTCGCAACGCCAGCGCCATCCGGTCGCCGTAATTCCGCCGCGCCGCGCGAGCAGGGGAGACGGTGCCGACCTGGCTGCCGCGCACGGTGAGCCGCCGCGAATGGAAGTTCTCGCCGAGCGGCACCGACACCTGACGGTCGCCGTACCAGCTCAGCTCGACCACCGTGCCCTCGCGGCCGAGCAGCTCCAACGAACGCGCGAGACCGGCGTCGGTCGCGCTGGCGTGCACCACGAGGTCGAGGTCGCCGGTCGCGGTTTCCGGGGTGGCGTAACGGATGCCGAACGCGTCCGCGACCTCCGCGCGGTCCGGATCGGGGTCGACGAGCTGGACGTCCACGCCGGGAAACCGCGACAGCAGCCGCGCGACGCTGCAGCCGACCATCCCCGCCCCGACCACCGCGATCCGGTCGCCGACCAGCGGCGCCGCGTCCCAGAGCGCGTTCACCGCGGTCTCGACAGTCCCGGCGAGCACCGCCCGCGCCGCGGGGACGTCGTCCGGCACCACCGTGACCGCCGAGGCGGGCACGACGTACTCGGTCTGATGCGGGTAGAGACAGAACACCGTGCGGCCAGTCAGCTCCGCCGGTCCGGAAAGGACCTCGCCGACGTTCAGGTAGCCGTACTTGACCGGCCACGGAAAGTCGCCCTCCTGATACGGCGCGCGCATGATGTCGTGCTGACTCGTGGGCACGCCGCCGCGTAATACGAGACTTTCCGTACCGCGGCTCAACGCCGAAAATCGCGTTCGGACCAGCACTTCGTCGGCTCGCGGAGCAGCCAGTTCGGCTGATCGGACCTCCCCGCCCGCGGCCGAAGTGAACCAGAAAGCCCGCACCGCCCGTGTCAAGGTTGTCCTCCGTTGCTGCCGGATCGAGGCGAAATGGCTGTCTCCACCTGTACACGAACCCCGGCCGAGCTGGGTTCAACTGTCGTCCAGCAGGCCCCCGCGCTGCTGGCGCAACTCGCGCTGCTGACCTTGCTGACCGTTACGACCGGCCTTGGCCTCGCCGGCTGGGCCGTCGGCGTCGCCTACCTCCTCGGCCTGTTAGTGCTGCTCACCCAGGGCGCCTGGCGGATCCGCGTCTACCGGCTGGGCCCCGCCGACCAGGTGACCCTCGCCCGAGCGGCCCTGATCGGCACCGTGACGGCCTTGGTAGCCGATCGCCTGGGCGGGCACCCGCAGCTGGCCCTGATCATCCCCATCGCAGCCGTCGCCCTCGCCCTGGACGCACTAGACGGCCATGTCGCCCGCCGCACCGGCACCGTCTCCGCGCTGGGCGCCCGCTTCGACATGGAGGCGGACGCTTTCCTGATCCTGGTGCTGAGCGTCCTGGTCGCCACGAAGGTCGGCCCGTGGGTCCTAGCAATCGGCCTGATGCGATACGCCTTCGTCGCAGCGGCGCGATTGTGGCCGTGGCTTCGCGCCCCGCTGCGCCCGAGCTGGGCACGAAAGGCGGTCGCGGCCCTGCAAGGAATCGCCCTGACCGCCGCGGCGGCGGGACTCGCGCCCGCGGTCTTGGCGGGGATTGCGGTGGTTGCGCTGAGCTGGTCTTTCGGCCGGGATGTGTGGTGGCTGTACCGGAACCGCGCCGCCTGAATTCCACTGCCGCGATTCTCCACGGCCGGGGTTTACGTATCGGAAACCGTGGTTCCCGCACTGTCGTGGCTCTTGTTTCCGCAGGATCGCGAAAAGGGCCAGCCGTTCGCCCCGCGCAGCTCCGCTTCAGCGGACTACCGCAGGTAGAACGACTGGCCCCGGGATGCGGTATCGGCCCCCCCTCCGGCTGATTGCCAACCTCCCAAAGCCCACTCTAGCGGTGCCTGAATACCTCCGCTTAACCCGTCCGTGGTTAACCGTCGCGTATTCCTTTTCGAGTATCTGTCGGTGAGTCAATAGTGTGGGGAATTGCTCTCGAGCTGCGGATCTCTGGTGGTTAGCGATCGCAAAAAGAAACCGTACGAGGATCTTGCTGGCTCCTCCGGTCAGGGAAGGCGAGGGTCGGTGACCCGGTATCCGTCCCGCAGCGGTCCGCCTGCGCGGTCGAGCACCGTACGGGCGACCGCGCCGAGCCGTGGCGCATCGGGCGCGGCGGCGGCCAGTTGTTCGGCCAGCCGGGGATCGTGGTCGTGGAGTTCGCGCCACAGCCATTTGCCGCTGCCCTGCCAGTGCTGTCCGGCTAGCAGGGCCAGCTGCGCGGTCTTGGTCAGCACCCGAGCGGCGATGAAGGCGATCTCGGCCGGGTCGCTGGCTCCGGTCAGGTCGTCGAGCAGGTCGGTGAGTTCGTACCGCTGAGCGTCGAGTTCGTCCGGCGTCGCGGCGGCGGGGCCCTCGGCCAGCCGTTGCGCATCTCGGCCTGCAGTTGGGTGCCGAGGCCGTCGTGATCGGCCACGAGCGTTCCCTCGGCGATGAGCCGTGGGATTCCTGGCCAGCGGCGTGCCAGATTGTCGGCGCAGTACGCCCGCAAGGTCTGTTCGTCGTGCACCAGCGCTTCCACTGGCCAGTTTTCCCAGCGAAACGAATGCCGGTACGGGGCGTCGCGGGGCTCGCTGATCACCACGAGGTCGAGATCGGACGTCGGCGTGCGCCGGTCGGTCAGCACGCTGCCGCCGACGATCACGACCCGGGCGTCCGCGAACAACCGGCCGGCAAGCTCACCGGCGGCGGCGACTGGCTCACTTCTCCGCAGGTCCAACGCCGCGGTCCCCGTCCGTCAGCGCCTCAGCCCTTGGCGCTCAACTGCCAAGACACACCCCACCGGTCGTTGACCCACGCGAATGGTCCGAAGCCGTAGTCGTCGAGCGGCATCAGCGTTCCGCCGCCTTCGCCGAGGGCTTCGTAGATCCGCTTGAGTTCGTCGGCCGAGTCGACGGTGACGAACAGCGACGTCGACGGCGTGAAGTCGAAGGCGTGCTGGACGAAGCTGTCGCTGCACCGCACGCGCTGCCCGGCGACGGTGAACTCGGCCATCACGATCGTTCCCTCCGGGCCGGGGCCGTCGGCGCCGTAACGCTGCTCGGACAGCACGGAGTCGCCGGGGAACAGCGAGGTGTAGAAGGCCATCGCCTCGGCGGCGTCGCGCTTCTGGAACATCAGGAACGGCACGAGGTCGGTCATCGGAGCGCCCTTTCGCAGGTTGGGGTCAGGTCCGAACGTGGCATTGACAAGAAGTTTTGTCAAGCGCGCAGCACGACGCAGGCGAAGCCGAACGAGTGCCGGTAATCCCGGAGCCACTCGTCCCGGTGGGTGGCCGCGGCGGCGAGGGCTTCGGCCTGGTCTGGGTCTTCCGGGTGGTCCAGTGCCCATTCGGCGAGGCTGCCGGTCCACGACCATTCGTAGGCGTCCAGTTCGCCGCGGGTGCTGGTGTGGCCGTGGGTCGGCGTCCAGCCCGCGGAAATCACCTGGTCGAGGAGCTCGGGCAGGTCGGGCAGGTCGCCGAAGATTTCGAGCGCGGCGGGGGTGGGCTCGGATTCCCAGTAGGCGTCGCCGATCAGGGCGCGGCCGCCGGGGCGGACGTGGGTGCGCAGCGCGGTGAGAGTGTCCGTCAATCCGCCGAAGGCGTGGGTCGAGCCGATGCACAGGACGGTGTCGAATTCGGCGGTGGCGGGGAACTCGGTAGCTGGCTGCTGATGGAGGGTCAGCCGGTCGGAGACGCCCCGTTCAGTGGCGGCGGCGCGGGCGCGCGAGAGGGCGAATTCCGAGGTGTCGACGCCGACGGCGCGGAGTTTCGGGTACGCGGCGAGCGCGCGGATCAGCCATTCGGCACCGCCGCAGCCTAGGTCCAAAACAGCCGCGTCCTCGTGCGGGATGCTGCGGTCGAGCAGGCGCTGGACCTCGTCGTCGCTGATCGGGGACGCGATGGGGTGCCGGGTGTGGGCGAGTGCGGAAAGTCGTTCACGGTTCACGCGCGGCAGGCTGACACGCGCGCCCACCAACGCGCATCTCGTTTACGAGCGGGTGCGCATCGACGCCGACGGGGAGGTGCCGAGCACGCGGGTGGCGACCCAGGCCAGGCCGTCGGCGGTTTCGGCGGGCGTGCCGGACGGCTGCATCACGTGGCTCAGCACGGTGCGCACGACGAGGTCCATGACCACAGTGAGCTG
Organism: Amycolatopsis sp. NPDC059235; assembly: GCF_042754125.1. NCBI lineage: Bacteria > Bacillati > Actinomycetota > Actinomycetes > Pseudonocardiales > Pseudonocardiaceae > Amycolatopsis > Amycolatopsis sp. NPDC059235. The sequence goes on along the minus strand of NZ_JBHZAG010000043.1, from coordinate 49,463 downwards.
GCCGTCGTCCAACGGCGGGGCGTAGCTGCGGACCCGGCCGCGCAGGACGGCTTTCGCTTCGGTGAGCAGGGTGCCGGCGCGGGTGGTCAGCAGGGGCAGGAATTCGTTGTCGGTGCCGTGCGTCGCGGAGGCGATGGCGCGCAAGAGGATGTTGTCGTCGGCCAGTTCGAGGACCGCGCGGACGGCGTCGTAGATCGCCTCGACCAGGTCGTCCGGATGCCGGTCGAACGCGGTGCTCACGACCGCGAGGAAGCGGCGCAGCTCGTGCGAGATCATCGACTCGGCGAGCGCGGTTTTCGAGCCGATCTCGTTGTAGACGGTCTGCCTGCTCACCCCGACCAGGTCGGCCAGCCGCGCCATGGTGACGGCGGACCAGCCGGATTTCGCGGTGAGCTCGATGGCGGCGGTGATGATGGGCTGCCGGTACTGGCCGCCCGCGGGCACCGGAAGCACGCTCATAGCCGTCATTCTATGCGGCCGTTTCGAGCGCGAAAGCGACTGCCTCGGACCACGGTGCCCGCGCGGCGATCCGCTTGCGGTACTTCATGATGTCGCGCGGCCGGTCGACGGTGAACGCACCGACGAGCCGGTCGCCGCGCCGGTACAGGGCGGTGAAGCCGTCCTCGGCCGGGACCGCGACGACGACCTCGTCCGCCCGCGGCGTCCCGACGAACTGAATGCGATGCGAGTACCAATCGGACCAGAAATACGGCACGGCACTGAACACCCGCGCGCTCGCGGGGTCCAGCGCGTGCCGAGCCGCGGCCGCACCCTGCTCGGCCGCGTTCGTCCAGTGCTCCAGTCGCATCAGCTCGCCGTCGAACAGCGCGTTCGCCACGTGCGCGACGTCGCCGGCCGCGTAGACGCCGTGCGCGGCGGCGAGGGTGCCGTCGCAGATGATGCCGCCGTCGCGTTCGTGCAGCAGGAGTCCGCTGTCGCGCAGCCAGCCGGTGGCCGGTTCCGCGCCGATTCCCGCGACGACGAGGTCGGCTGGGAGAGTTTCGCCGGTGGACAGCCGCACGCCGGTTACCGCGCCATCTTGCGACGCGAAGCCGGTGACCCTGGTGCCTAGCCGGAGATCAGTGCCTGCCGCGCGATGCAGATCCGTGCAAATCTCGCCGACCTCGGGGCCGACCGCGCGCACCAGAGGAGTGTCCAGCGGTTCCACAATGGACACTGGCAGGCCGCGTTTGCGCGCGGCTGAAGCGACTTCCGAACCGATGAACCCGGCACCGATCACGACTGTCCTAGCGCCACGGTCCAATGCGGATCGAATGGCAACCGCGTCGTCCGCGGTGCGCAGGGAGTGAATGCCGGAGATCCCCTCGGTGTCCGGAAGAACTCGGGCGGCGGCTCCGGTAGCGATGACCGCTGCGTCGTACGGGACCGTCGTGTCACCGGTGTGGATCTCGCGGGCGATCGGGTCGAGTCCGGTCGCGGGAGTTCCCAGCCGGAGGTCGACGCCGAGGTCGCGCAGGTCGTCCGCGCTGAGAAACGGTTCCACCGCAACGGGTCCGTCCGCCGCGAGGAAAGACTTCGACAGCGGCGGCCGGTCATACGGCAGGCGATCCTCCGCGCCGATCAGCACAATCCGGCCGTCGTATCCCGTCCGCCGCGCCGATTCGACTGCTCGCAATCCCGCCAGCGAGGCGCCGACCACCGCGAGCGTCATGACACCAGTTTCAGTGCGAGCACCGGGCAGGCGTCGACCGCCGCGGCGAGGTCGGTCCGGTGCTCCTCGCCGGGGTTGCCGTCGAGCACGACGACCGTGCCCTCGTCGCCCACCTCGAAGAAGTCCGGAGCCATCGCCTCGCACATGCCCAGGCCGTCACACTTGTTCAAATCCGCTTCGATCCGCATCACACACTCATCCTTCCGGGAGCAACGAAGTCGACCTTTTCCCTTACGCCGCAGTCGGGACAGCACCAGCTGTCCGGAATGGACGACCACGGCGTACCGGCCGGGAAGCCTTCGCGCGGGTCGCCGCGCTGCTCGTCGTAGACGTATCCGCAGCCGGGGCACATGCCGCCTTCGCTGGCGTCACCGCGCACGTCGTCCGGCACGGCCACCGTCTCGTGAGCAGAAGATCCATACCGGGCAAGGATTTTCTCCCGCTTCGACGGCTGGATGTTCGCCCGGCTGATGTCGCCTTCGAAGTGGTTGAGCACCCGCTGGTCCATCACGCGCCGCCACAGCGGCGGGAACAGCGCGAGCACGATCATCCCGGCGTACCCGGTCGGCAGCACCGGAGATTCGGCGAAGTCGCGCAGGGTCTGGTAGCGGCGCGTCGGGTTGGCGTGGTGATCGCTGTGCCGCTGCAGGTGGTACAGCAGGACGTTGGTCGCGATGTTGTTGGAATTCCAGCTGTGACTGGGATCCACGCGCTCGTACCGGCGGCGCTCCGGCGGGCCGACCTTCTGCCGCCGCATCCCGTAGTGCTCCATGTAGTTCACGACTTCCAGCAGCGAGAACCCGATCACCGCCTGGATCACCAGGTACGGCAGGATCCCGACGCCGAGCCACGCCACCATCGCCACCCACAGCACCGCGGACATCAGCCACGCGTTGAGCACGTCGTTGCCGATCCGGAACGGATGCTTGTCGCGGCGGGCGTAGCGCTTGCGCTCCAGGCCCCACGCGGATTTCAGCGAACCGAACACCGTGCGCGGCCAGAACCGGTAGAAGCTTTCGCCGACGCGGCTCGACGCCGGGTCCTCCGGAGTCGCGACACGCACGTGGTGCCCGCGGTTGTGCTCGATGTAGAAGTGCCCGTAGAAGCTTTGCGCCAGCGCGATTTTCGACAGCCAGCGCTCGTGGCTTTCCTTCTTGTGGCCCAGTTCGTGCGCGGTGTTGATGCCGATCCCGCCGATGCAGCCGATCGAGATCGCCAGGCCGATCTTGTCCACAACGGACAGTTCGCCGCGGGCGATCAGCCAGAACGCGAAGACGAACCCGACGTACTGGATCGGCAGGAACAGGTAGGTGATCCACCGGTAGTAGCGGTCCTGTTCGAGCCGTTCGATCACGTCGTCCGGCGGATTGCTCCGGTCGAGGCCGGCGACCAGGTCGATCGCGGGCACGATTGCCAGGATCACGATCGGCCCGATCCAGAACCAGACGCCCCAGCCGGTCGCGGCGTGCAGGCCGATCGCGAGGAACGCGAGCGACGGCACGACCAGCCCGATCAGCCACAGGTACCGCTTCTTGTCGGTCCAGCGTTCGGTCGACCCCAGCGGCACCGTGCCGGTCATCTCGCTCATCGCGCCCTCCTCCGTTGGCTGGCTTTACATGACAGTAAGACATGTACACCTCGATTGACAAGAGTCGATGAAATGTAAAGTTGCCACGGCTGGGTGAATCCGCAGGCGGAGCGGACCGTGAGGGGAACCCTGGGGGAATCAGAGTCCGTGAAGGTGGCCCTCACGGACGTCGGCCGCCAGCGCCGAGACCTGAGCCGCGTGACCGCAGCCTCCCGAAATGTCACATTGACGCCCATGTGACCGCGTGTGACGACGATCCCGTTTCCCGATGCCCGCGCTGGGCCCGCCAAAGGCCGTGCCGGTCCCTTCGACCTGGGCAGAAGCACTCCGATCGCACTCACAGCGCCCTCGCATTGATGCTGACCGCCGCGAAGGTTCTCCTCACGGACGACGAGGAAGCGGTCAGCGAGCCGCGGTCACTCCGCGTCGATCGACAGGAGCTGGTGTCCGTCCCAGGTGAAGCGGGCGGTGGTGACCGCGTGGTCGCCGTCGGCGCCGGTGATGAGCTGGTGGATCCCGATCCCGCTGAGTTCCGCGTAGACGCACCATTCGTGGTCGGACGTGAGCATGAGATCCAGGTCCAAGGCGGACAAGAGGGCGAACACCTGGCCGCGGTTCGTCGTGTCGACGCCGACGAAGACCTCGTCGAGAAGGATGACCCGGGGCGCCTCCGGCACGGCCTGGTAATGCGCGGCGACGGCGGCGAAGAGCGGCAGGTGAAGGGCGATGGCCTTCTCCCCGCCGGACAGCGCGCCGTGCAGTTTGCGGGTCAGCGGCTGCCAGCCCTCGCCGTTGGCCCGGTCGACCTTCACCACGAACCGGTGCCAAGCGGTGTAGTCGAAGACCTTGGCCAGCTGCTGCTCCCAGCCGGTGGCGGTGTCGTCGGCCTTGGCCTCCTCGATCCGGTCGCGGAAGAACTGGTGCAGGGATTCCCGATCGGCCGCGGTCAGCCGGACCGGATCTTTCAGCAGGAGGTCGCGGGCCGCTTTCGTGCCGGGCGGAAGATCGGTGGCGACCTGCCAGACCAGCCGGACCGCGACCTTCGACGCGGTGCGCACCTGCTCCAGCCGGTTGTTCATGTTTTCGACCAGTTCGTTCGCCTGGCGGATCCGCGCGGCGAGGTGCCGTCGTGTGTCGCCGGTGAGCGTCTGGTCGAACAGTTCTCGTTCCCGCTCGGTGATCTCGCGGCGGCTTTCCTCGGCTTCTGCGTGCAGGATCTTCAGCAGTTCGGCCGCTCCGACCCGGATCCCGTCCACCACGGCGGTGAAGATCTGCACGTCCTCGTCGGTTTCGAGGTCGAGGTCGGCGCGGGTGTGGAGGACGTCCCGGCACGTGTGCATGGACTCGGACAGCCGGTGCAGCGCGTCGCCGATGTTGCTCTGGGAGTGCGGGACACTCGGCCAGGCAGCGGTTACCAGCCGAGCGGCATCCAAAGCGGCGCGCACGCCGTCGCTTGAGTCGAGGAAGCTCTCGAATCGCTCAAGGTCGTTCAGGCCGCTGTCTGCGGGGAACACCCCGGACGCCAGCCTGCGGAAGCGGTGCGCCGCCGCATCGCGGTCGGCCACCGCTTTTTCGTGTTCGGCCGCGTCCGTCTCCTGGCGGTTGCGCCATTCCCCGACCTCGATCGCCAACTCGGTATGCCGGCTTTGCGTGGACTTCCGCGCGGTTTCGAGTTCGTCGAGGTGCCCGCGAAGCTTTTCGATCTTGGCCGCGACCTCGCGATACTCGACGCCGGCGGTGCTGTCTACTGCTTCGAGGGTCGCGGCTAGCTCCAGGTACTCCTCCTCGGCTTCCCGCGCTTCTTCTGCCCGCTGACGGGCATCGCCGGCGGATCGGTCCGCCTGCGTGGCCAAAGAGGAGAGCACCTGCCGCGCCGAGCGCAGTCCGTCGTGGCTTTCCAGCCAGTTCTCGCACGCGGTGCGGAACGCACGGGTGGCCGAGGCCAGATTCGCCAGCGCGGCCCGTTCGGCGGGCATCCCGTATTCGGCGGCACAGGCGGTCAGCGTCCGCAGGGCATCCGCGACCTCGCGTTCTCGCCTGCCGACCCGATCGATGCGCTCGCGCACGAGCCGATCGGCCGAGGCGAGTCCGATCTCCGCCCGGTCGAACTGCCTGGCGGCGGCGTTGAGGACAGTGTGCGGAGGCAGGCTCGCTCGCTCATCGCGCACGGTTCCCCGGCGTAGGGACAGCGCGGACAGTTCCGTCTCGAGGCCGGCTATTTCCGTGTCCAGCAAAAGAATTTCGTTCCGCAGTTCCTCGATCCGCAGCTCGCGAGCGCGTCGGCGGGCAGCCGCGCCGATGTAGGCCGGGCGCTCCTTGTGCCAGCTGCCGGTGAGGTTTCCGAGCCGCCACGATCCGTCCGCCCCGATCGCGGCGGGGCCTTCGGCCGGCAGCACGTCGCCGAAACCCACCGAAGCGAGCAGCCTGCGCATCACGGGCGCCGGGACCTCGCCGTCGGGCTCGGGGGAAAGGACGTCCGCGAGCGAACGTCCGGCCGCCGCGGGCAAGGAGTCCGGGTCGGCGAATACGTCGTGTCCCTGGACCTCTCCGCGCGAGCCGACCCAAGCGTCCAGCAGTCCCGCGCCTTCGAGAGCGGCTTCGATTCCGGCACGGTCGCTCTCCGGACTGGCGGCGGAGAAGTCGACAAGCCGCCACAACGGCGCACCGGTCATCCGCGTCCGATCAGCGGTGCGGGTCGGCGGTGCGGGCGGGGGAAGGTCTTTCTCGGAGTGGAGCCGGGCGATCTCCGCGCCGCAGTCGTCCCGTCGCCGCCGCAGTTCGGCCGCCCGCGCTTCGCGGGAAGCTTCCTGCCGGGTGATGTCCTCCAACGCCGTGTTGACCGCGCGCTCCGCCTCGGCGTTCAACGCCCGCTCTGATTCGAGGAGGTCCAGCAGCAGGTCAGGCTCGGGAAACGGCAGTTCCCGGCAGGCACTTGCCCACGCGAGCACATCGGTTCGCAGCTGTTCCAACGCGGCTGTCCGCTGCTCCGCGGCAAGATCCAGTTCTTCCTTCGCCGCGGAGAACGCCGACCTCGCTTGCTCCAGTTCCTCCTCCGCCTGGCCTCGTCGCTCGACGGCGCGCTCGTGGCCGTCCAGCCCTTCCTCGACGGCCCGCAGCTGCTCCTCCCGGCTTTGCACGGCGGCGCGCAGCAACGGCCGGGCCTTGGCCGGGTTGTCGCCGTCCAGCTGCGCCGCGATCTCGCCGTGCCCGCTGGGCATCCCGGCGCGTACGGCGGCCTGCCGGGTTTCGTCGGCCAGGTTCCGTACGTGCTCCGTCCGGCGGCGGACGTCTTGTTCCGCGATGCTCCTGTCTCGCTCGTCTTCCTCCGCTTCCTTTTTCCTCCGGCTGGACTCGGTCAGCAGCCGCTCCGCCCGGGACTTGGCTTCGCCCGTTCGCCTGCGAAGAAGGTCCAGTTCGGACCCGCGCTGGTATGCCTCGCTCTCGATCAGTCCGGTCTTGCGAGCCGACGAGGTGCGGATCTGCTTGGCCAGTTCTTCGATCTGCTGCTCGGCGGCTTCCTTTTCCCGCGTCGCGGTTTCGTACCGGGCCGCTGACTCGTGCGCTGTCGAGGCTCGCTTCTCCATCTCGGTGGTGGCTGAGGTGAGCGCGCCCGCGCCGGCGCGCAGCACTCGCTGGGCGTACGTCCGTTGCCGGGCGGCCAGCGCGCGGGTCGATTCGACCAGCTCCTCCAGCTCTTTCAGCCGCTCGTGATGTTTGTCCAGCCTTTCGAAGCCTTCGGCGAGGTCGGCGATTTCTTGCTGGCCCAGCGGCGGGAGCGCCTTGGAAAGCAGATCGGACAGCATGCCCGGGTCCAGCCGCTGCGACAGCTTCGGCATGCGCAGCTGGAGCAGCGCGAGGATCAACGCGTCGAACCGCTGTTCGCTCAGCCCGGGGAAAAGCGTGGTGCGGACTTCGGCCCGGTAGTCGGTCGCGTTCCCGTGGAGCGTGCCGTCGGCGCCGAGCCGTTGTTCGAGCACCTGCCGGGTCAGCGGCTGACCGGAATCGTTGACCAGGCTGAGGCCGCCGGGGACCCCGATTCGCTGGGACGTCGTGAAATAGTCCGGGTGCACGGCCGAGGTGCGGGAACTGGCCTGAAGCCGAGCGCCGCAGGTGAACCGCCTCTCGGGGGTTCCCGGGAAACAGAACTCCAGCCAGACGTATCCGACCCGGGTCACGCCGGTCGCGCCTTCGCCCATGAGGTTCCAGTGCATCGTGCGCTCGCCGGTGCCGAACGTGGACAACCTGTTCGCGCGGAGACTCGCGTCGAAGAGGAACGGAAGGAGCAACTCGAGCGCTTTCGACTTGCCGCTGCCGTTCGGGCCCCGGAGCAGGAGCCGGCCGTGGTGGAATTCGAAGACCTCGTCGTAGTACCGCCAGATGTTCAGGATCCCGGCGCGCGCCGGTTGCCAGCGGTCCGCCGGACGGGAGAACGAGTCCTCGGCATGCCGGGGGAGTTCGGTGACCGTCATCCTGACGCTCCTTCGGAATCGGCGGTCCGGGCCTCGCGGACGGTGTAGCGCGCCGCCGCCGGAAGCGGCCGGACGATTCCGGAAGACAGCTGCGCCAAACCGAAGGCCATCAGCACCTCGATCGCGTCGGCGGCCAGCCGCTCGGCGCCGTCCGGACCGCGATATCCCTCGGCCCATCGGGGAAAGCGGCTGAGCAGTTCGCCCGCCTGGATCCGCAGCTGCTCGACAGCGACCGGACCGGTGAGCGTTTCCAGCAAGAGAAGTGCGGCCACTTTCGCGTTGCCCGCGTCGTCGGGGAACCGGGAATCCGTCGCGACGCTCTCGACGTCCACCAGCAGCACGCCCTCCGCGCGCTCTTCCAGGACAAAGCCGCCTTGTTCGGCGGCCCGGCGGAGCAGCTGCCGTCCGGTGGGCGAGGCGAGGTACGCGCGTTCGGCGTCGCTCAGGTCGTCGAAGTAGAGCACGGGATCGTCGACCAGCCGGCGGAAAACCGAGTGCCGGAGCCACAGATTGCGCTGCACCTCCGATTGCCCGGGGCGATCGCTGTGCGCGCTGGAGACGCCGTAACGACGTTCGCGGGAAACCGCGGCGAGGAGCTCCTCGAAGCGAAGTGCGACTTCGTCAAGCGGCACCTCGAGGCGAGAAGGCCCGATCGGCGCGGACAGCAATCGCAGCACCAGCGTGCCGTCGATCTGGTACAGCACCTTGGCTTCGGCCGATTCGACGAACGCTTCGGTCGAGCCGTCGACCGCGTCGAGGACGCCGTAGTGCTCCAGCAGCCGGAGGACGTCGACCAATGCCCTTCGTTCTTCGCGGCTGGCGGTGTCCAGCGTCGTGATCGCTTCGTCGGCGGCGGTGGCTTGAACCACTCGCTTCGCGAGCAGCCCGATGGTGGTCACCGGCGTCGCGAGCAGCTCCGCCGCGGTAACGCACAACAGCACGTAACGGCGCCGGTCGAACGGAGCTTTGCCGGAGCGGAGCCGGCGCAGCGGTCGACGCGGGTCGTCGGCTACCCGCACCTTGGCCAGGCGCGCGTAACCGAGCCTCGGCTCGATCGTCAAGGCCCAGCCGCAGTAGTAGTCGAACCATTGCCGGATCGGTTCGCCGCGCCGCCGGATCAGGTCGAACGCGTCCGGCTTGCCGCGCTCGGTGATCAGCGGGGCGGCGAGGAGCTGACGGATTCCCAGCGAGACCTCCTCGCGCTCGGCCGCGGCCAGTTGATTCGCCAACTGGCTCATGAGCCGCCTCCGCTCGCCCGGCGGGCCTGGCTGCTGCCCGCGGTGCGGATCTCGATCTCGTAGTCGGGTCCGTGGAAGAGCCCGCGCGGAGTGGAAAGCCTTGCCACGCCTCCGTCGGCCGACGGTCGAAGCAGAATCTCGATCCGGCCGTCCGAAGTCGTGCTCTGGCGGACACCGCCTCGCCCCGGGGCGGTTCCGAGGGCGCGGCCGAGCAGGTCGAGCAGCCTTTCGAACACGGCGTGGTCGAGTCTGCCGAAGGCGGAGAGCCGGATCGGACCGCCGGTGTCGAGCAAGTCCCAGGCGGCTTCCAGCTCGGCTCGCTCCGCACGGGCCTGTTCCGCCCTCGCTGCCTTGATCGCGGCGACGTCGCGGACCTTGCCAGTGCGGCTGAACCGTTCGGTTTTCCCCGAGGTGCGCAGCAATGGGGAGACCTCGACCGGCGGAGCTTCTTCCCATGACGTGCTCGAACTGATCAGCTCGGGATCGGGATGGGCGAGATGCGCGTGCCGAGCCGGGCTGAGCCCGAAGACCGTCGACCACAACCGGTGCAGGTCGCCCTGCGCGGGGACGACGGCGAACCACCTGGCCAGCTCGCGGAAATCGGCCGCCGCGCTGCTGGCCCGGCGTCGTGACTCGGTGATCCGGTCGAGGACTTGCAGCAGCGTGATGATCGCGCGCCGGGCGACGACATGCAGGTGCTCGGCCCGGGGCGTCGACCCGTCCGACGGCAGGAACCAAGCGCGAAGTCCGTCCCATCGAGCCCGGCGACGCGCCAGCCATTCAGGACCGGGATCGGCTCCCGACAGCCGGGGGAGATCCGCCCCGGCCAGCGCGCGCTGGTGCATCAGCCCGGCCCCGCGGTCTTCGACCCGCTGGATCCGGACGCCGATCGTGTGCCTCCGCTGCTCCAGATCGGTCAGGAATTCCTCGAGATAGGCCACGGTGGACGCCTTGACCTCGTGGAAGGTGGCGAGGGTGGTTCCTTCCGAACGCAGCAGCCGCTGCAGTTCGCCGTTGAACTGCTTGGTGTTGGCGCGCAATGCTTCGAGATGGCTTTCCAGTTCGGTCAGCGCGGTGAACACCCGGCGATCCGAACCCGCGTCCAGTTCGCGCGCCAGGTCGGCGAGCCGGTCGGCGATCGCGTCGAGAACCGCTGTCTGCAGCGCTCCGGCCGACGCGAGCACGCTCATCGCGTGCACGACGCCGGCGAACGCGGCTTCGCCTTGCCGCGTCAGGGAATACTGCAGGTTGCGCCGCTCGTACTCGGCGGCCGAGCGGTAGTTCTCCGAATGGTTTTGGACGATGTCGACGAGGTGCCACGCGTGAAGCTGTTCCAGCGCGCGCCGGAGTTCCTCGTCTTCGAGCGCGTCGAGCCAGCCGACCGAACGCAGGCGGGCCCGGACGTCGTCCAATCCGAGGGAAGTCTCCAGCCGCTCGTTCGCCTCGCCGAAAGCGTGCAGCACCGACACGTACAGCCCGGCCAGGTCTCCGCTGGTGAAGCGGAACATCTCAGGCGGGACACGGATCGGGTCCATGCGTCCTCCTGCCATCGTCACCGGCAACGGTACGGGAGGGCACCGACACTTCAGCGGTTTGGCCGCGGCGCACCCGGCTGCGAGATCGGGTGCTCGATGATCTCGTCCAAAAGGCTGTCGGCGACGCGCTCTTCCGGCACCGTTTTTCCTTGCTCAGCCAGGTGATTCGCCAGTTCCGGATCCCAGGGAACCGGGGTCGCCCGTCCCGTCGGAGGGCCGTCGGCGACCGCGGCGAGGTAATCGGCGCTCGTCATCCGCCAGGGCCTCGCACCGGTTCGGGCTACGACATTCGCGGCTATTCGCAGCCCGTCGCCATCGAAATCACCGTGGTAGTAAAGAGTTGTTCCGATTTTCGCCAGCTGCTTCAACAAGGCGACTCCGGCGCTGCTCGGCCAGCCGGAGGTGCACACCAGCGGAGGACAGGAAGTGCCGAAGCGAGCCAGCGCGAGGGCCAGCACGCTGGGATTCTCGAACACCCAGACCGCGCTCGGCGCGGCGGTCAGCCTGCTGCCGCGGAGTTGCTGCGACGTCAAGACCGCCGCGGTTCCCGCGTCGCGGCACGCGTCGAGGATCCGGCCGACGACGTGGTCGCCGGGGAGCCGGAGCCCGGCCGCGAGCACGGTTGACGACAGTTCGTCGTCGGAGACGCCCGCTCGTTCCCACAGCGCTCGGCGTTCCGGCGCGTCCGCCGGCGGCGGCACGTCGTAGATCGCGGTCAGGGCTTTGAGGACGAGATTCGCGGTGCGGGTGCCGTCGTCCAGCGCATGAGTCGCGTCGAGCACGGAATCGGCGAATACCGGCAGCGGCACCCCCGTGGCCGGCAGTTCGGAAAGCACGCGCAGCGCCCGCTCGAGTTCGAGCCGGGTGCGTTCGATCGAGCTCTCGATCAAGCCCGCCCGGCGAATGCCCGCCGTCCAGGACCGCAAGGCCGGTTGCGCGGCGACCACGGGATGGCCGTCCAGCCAATCCCACAGACCCGCGCGGGCTTCAGCGGCCGTCCGGCGATCCTCGGCGCGGTTGCCGATCGGGCCGACCAGCCTCGCGACGACTTCGCGCGCCCCGGCTCCGACGGCCTCGCGAAGGGTCTCGTCCAGCCGGGCAAGGGCGATGTTCGTGTACTCGCCGGGAAACTGTGCCAAGCCGAGCAGGTCGGCGACGGCCGTTTGCTGCTCGGAATCGAGCGGGCCGACCCGGACGCGGCTGACCGGAAGTCCGGACGAGAGCCTGGCGTGCACCGCTTGCCACACCGGAGCCAGTGCCGCGGGAAGCTGGCCGACAGGGTCCACTGTGGCGAGTGTAGGGGTCGTGAGCGGCAATACCGGTTCAGGCGCTCACGAGACGCGGGCGTGCCGCAGCACCTCGACCACCGGGTCCAGCCGAGTGTCGGCCGTCCGCCGGATCAGGAAGGTGGTCAGCGTGGCGACCAGATCGTCGATCGGCAGGACCGCGCATTCGTTCGGGTCCAGTGCCAGCACGGTCGCGGATTCGATCGGCACGAGAGTGAAGCTTTTGGTGCTGCGCAAGAAGATCAACAGTCCGCTGACGTCGGAGAACTGCGCTTCCGGATCGACCAGCACGCCCTTGGCGGCGAGCTGCTCGGCGCGCCGGGAGCCGAGATCCCAGTGCCGCGGACCCTGCAGGTACTGGAATCCGCGCAGGTCGGCGAGAGTGAGCGAGGTCCGGCCGGGGAATCGCGACGCGTCCACCACAGCGCCGAGCGGTTCGCGGTAAAGGACGATGGTGGACAGCCGGTCGTCGGAAGTGCCCAGGTGGGACACAGCGAGGTCGAGCGAGTTGCTGAGCAGTGCGGATTCCATCCCGAGCGACGGCATCTGCCGCAGCGTGAACCGGTAGGAGCCGTCCAGCGCGCGGATCGATTCGCTGAGCTGGCGGCGGTGCGCGGGATTGAGCACGTCGGGGATGGCGAGGCGGATGTCGGCGCGCTGGTCGCGGGTGCGCATTCGGGCCGGGATGGCGTCGAAGCCCGAAACGACCGATTCGGCGAGCGGCAGCAGCGCTTCGCCCGCCTCGGACAGCCGGGTGTGATGGGTGGAGCGGTCGAACAGCGGCTCGCCCAGCTCGCGTTCGAGGTCGCGGATGCGCTGGCTGAGCGGCGGCACGGACATGTTGAGCGACCGCGCGGCGCGGGTGAAGTTCAGCTCGCGCGCGACCGCGAGGAAGTACCGCAGGTGGTGAATCTCCACGACCAGCAGCGTACCCACGGTGTTATCACCGTGGTCATACCGATCTGATGCACTCGGTCATTCCCTTCTAGTGAGCAAGCGCTTAGCGTCAGTGGTGAAGCAAAGATCGTCAACGGGAGGACCGCGAAGATGGATGCCACCGGACCGCTTTCCGGGGTTAAGGTGCTCGACCTGTCGTCCGCGGTGATGGGCCCGTACGCCACGCAGATCCTCGGCGACTTCGGCGCCGACGTGATCCGGGTCGAACCGCTGCGCGACGTCGCCCGGCACTCGCCGGCCAACACCGGCCGCACGCCCGGGATGGCCCCGCTGTACATGCAGGTCAACCAGAACAAACGCAGCATCGAACTCGACCTCAAGGACCCGGCCGGCCGCGAAGACCTCTTCGCCCTGCTCGCTGACGCCGACGTCCTCGTCACCAACATGCGCGCCGCCGCCCTCGACCGGCTCGGCCTCGGCTACGAGCAGCTGCGCGAACGCTTCCCCCGCCTCGTCTACGCCCACGCGCAGGGCTTCGCGCCCGGCTCGTCGCGCGCCAACCGGCCCGCCTACGACGAGGTCATCCAGGCTACGTCCGGCCTGGTCAGCCTGCAGGACCGGGCGGGCGGCACGCTGCAGTTCGTCCCGACCTTCATCGCCGACAAGACCGCCGCGCTGTACCTGCTCAACGGCGTGCTCGCCGCGCTCTTCGACCAGCAGCGCACCGGCAAGGGCCAACAGGTCGAATTGGCGATGGCCGACGCGATGATCGCGGTCAACCTCGTCGAGCACCTGGCCGGCGACGTCTTCGTCCCGGCCGCCGGCGACGTCGGCAACCCGCTTTCGCTCAGCGACACGCACGCCGCGATGCGCACGGCCGACGGCGGCGCGATCGCCGCGGTGCCTTACACCAACGACGCCGTGCGGACGCTGCTGATCGGCGCCGGCCTCGATGACGCCGCGGCCGATCCGGCCTGGGACTCCCCGGTGATCGACCGGGAGATTTTCACCGCGGGGGTGGAGAAGGTCTTGGCCAACTCCGCCGGCCGCACCACCGCGGAGTGGGAGGAGTACCTGACCGCCCACGACGTTCCGTACGCGGTCGTCGTCGACATCGCCGACCTGCCGACCGACCCGTACGTGCAGGAAGTCGGGCTGATCACCGAGCGGGAACACCCGACCGAGGGGACGATCCGCGTAGTGGAGAGCCCGCTGCATTTCTCGCGGACCCCGGCCGGGTTCCGCAGGCACGCCGAACGCGCCGGAGCGAGCACCGCCGAAGTCGTCGGAGCCGTACGCACCACTGAAGGGGTTTGATCCATGGATCTCGAACTGTCGAAAGAGGACCTCGCGTTCCGCGACGGATTGCGGGAGGTGTTCCTCGGCGCGATTCCGGAGGAAATCCGCAAGCGCAGCGCACTCGGCCTGATCACGCGCGACGACATCGTCACCAGCCAGCGGATCCTGAACGAGCACGGTCTCGCGGTGCCGCACTGGCCGACGCAATGGGGCGGCCAGGACTGGACCCCGACGCAGTCCCACATCTACGCCTCCGAACTGCAGCGCAACGCGGTGCCGCAGCCGCTCGCCTTCAACGCGAGCATGGTCGGCCCGATCATCGCCGAGTTCGGCAGCGAGGAGCAGAAGCAGAAGTTCCTCCCGGCCACCGCGAATCTCGACATCTGGTGGTCGCAGGGCTTCTCCGAGCCGGAGGCCGGTTCGGACCTCGCCGGGCTGCGCACCACCGCCCGTCTTGAGGGCGATCACTACGTCCTCAATGGACAGAAGACCTGGACCACCCTCGGCCAGTACGGCGACTGGATGTTCGTGCTCGCGCGGACCAACCCGGACGCGCCGCGCAAGCAGCAGGGCCTGTCCTTCCTGCTGCTGGACCTGAACACGCCGGGCATCGAGCGCCGTCCGATCAAGCTGGTCGACGGGTCCGCCGAGGTCAACGAGTTCTTCTTCGACAACGTGGTGATCCCGGCGGAGAACCTCGTCGGCGAGGAGAACAAGGGCTGGACGTACGCGAAGTTCCTGCTCGGCAACGAGCGCAACGGCATCGCCCAGGTCGGCACCGGACAGCGGATCTTCGCCGACCTCGCCGCCGCGGCCGCCGATCTGCCCACCGAGGACGGTCCGCTCGCTGACGACGCGGAGTTCCGCGCGGCGATGCACACCGCGAAGACCACGCTGCTCGCGCTCGAAGCGACCCAGATGCGGGTGACCGCTGCGTCGGAAAACGGCCAGCCGAGCCCGGTGTCGTCGCTGCTCAAGATGGAGGGCACGCAGGCCCTGCAGGCGCTCACGAAGCTGCGCATGCGCGCGGCCGGTTCCGACGGCATGCTGCTGGACACCGAATCCCCGGTGAAGGCCGACGAGGCCGCGGTGGTGGCCGCGGCGCAGTACCTGAACCAGCGGAAGCTGTCGATTTTCGGCGGCTCCAACGAAATCCAGCGCGGCGTCATCGCGAAGACGATCCTCGGTCTGTAAGGGACGGCGACTCATGAACCTCGAATTCAACGAAGACCAGAAGCTGCTGTTCGAGACCGTCGACACGGCGGTCGGCCGCGGCTACCCGGCAGGCGGCCGCGCGGCCGCGACGAGCAGCGAACTCGGCTGGAACGACCAGGTCTGGAACACCCTCGGCGAGCTGGGTCTCGCCGGCCTCCCGATCTCCGGCGACCACGACGGCGCCGACGCCGGCCCGGTCGAGGTCTACGCGTCGCTGGAGGCGATGGGCAAGCACGCGGCGGCCGAACCGCTGCTCGACGGCGTGTTCCTGCCGTCGTGGATCATCACCGAGCTGGGTACTGACGACCAGGTCAAGGCGCTGCTGCCGGTGCTCGCCGCCGGTGGCACCACGATCGCGGTCGCGCACGCCGAGCCGGGACGTCCGTGGGGCGTCGCGCCGTCGGTGTCGGCGGCCGGTTCCGCGCTGACTGGCGTGAAGTCGCCGGTGCGCAACGCCGATCAGGCCGACAAGTTCCTGGTCACCGCGGTCGACGAGAACGGCCGGACCGGGGTGTACCTGGTCGAGGCGACCGCGGAAGGCATCACTCGGGTCGACGGCCGGGCCGCGGACTGGGGCCACACGTCGCAGGTCGAATTCGCTGGTACGCCAGCGGTTCTGCTCGGCACCGCGGACTCCGACGCACCGGCTGCGTTGCGTCGCGCGTTCTCGCGGGCGCGGATCGCGGTGACCGGTGAGGCGATCGGCCTGATGGAGACCGGGCTCGCGATGACCGTCGAATACCTCAAGACCCGCAAGCAGTTCGGCGTTCCGCTGTCGGCGTTCCAGGCGCTCGTGCACCGTGCCGCCGACCTGTACGCGAAGGTCGAGCTGGCTCGTTCGCTGGCGCTGTGGGCCACCGCGACGGTCGAGGCATACGACAAGGGTGCGTCCACAGTGGACCTCGACGCCGTGGCTGACGACGCGTTCGTGTTCGTGTCCGACGCGGCGACCGCGACCGCCGAGGAGATTGTCCAGCTGCACGGCGGGATCGGAATGACTTACGAATCAGAGGTCGCGCACCACGCGGCGCGACTGGTTGCCATTACGGAGAGTTACGGCGGAGTGAGCGCGGCCCGTCGCCGCGCGCTAGCGTCGGACGCGTTGCTGACGCCGCCGAGCGCGCTGCTCAACAACGCGGACGCGGTCACCGCCTGAGAAAGGAGTGCGCCATGCCGGTCGTCGCGATCGTCGGCGCTGGGGTCATCGGAGTGTCGTGGGCTCGGCTGTTCGCCGAGGCGGGCTGGACGGTGCGAGTCACCGATCCGCGCCCGGACCTGCGGGAGATCGTCGCTCGAGACCTCGCCGGGCTGCCCGCCACGGCAGTCGCGGACCTCGCGGAAGCCGCTGACGGCGCCGACTTCGTCCAGGAGTCGGGCCCGGAGCGGATCGAGCTGAAGCGGGAAATGTTCGCGACGCTCGCCGCCGCCACGCGCGACGACGTAGTACTGGCGTCCTCCTCGTCGTCGCTGTTGCCCTCGGTGATCGCCGAGGGCAACGCAGCGGCCTCGCGGATCGTGATCGGGCACCCGTTCAACCCGCCCGAACTGATGCCGCTGGTCGAGGTGGTGCCCGGAGTTTCGACCTCTTCGGAGACCGTGGCGAAGGCTGTCGAGGTCTACCGGGGCCTGGGCAAGAAGCCGATCACGCTGAAGAAGGAAGTGCCCGGCTTCGTCGGGAACCGGCTGCAGAAGGTCTTCAACGACCAGGCGATGTACCTCGTGCAGCAGGGCGTGATTTCCGCGGCGGACCTGGACGAGCTGGTCAAGGCCTCGCTCGGGCCGCGGTGGGCGACCATCGGGCCGTTCGAGAGCATGCACCTCGGCGGCGGCCCGGACGGGATCCGGCACCTGGTGGGCCACGTCGGCTCGCAGATGAAGTTCGAGATCGGCCGCCCGGACCGGGAACACCTCGACGCGGTGATCGACGAGGTCGAGCAGACCTACGGCACCGCGGACACGTACACGTCGAGGGTCGAAGCGCGAGACAGCCGTACCCGCGCGCTGCTGGACGCGCTGGAGAAGGAATGACTCTCACCGAGCACCTCGAAGCCGCGCTCGCCAAGCCAGCCACCACCGACGAGTACGACCTGCACCAACCGCTGGCGGACCTCCTCGGCTCAGTCGGCTTGCAAGAATCCGACGCCGGCGGCCGGATCGAATTCACCGGAGCCGACCCGATCCTGCCGGGCGCACTGCGGCTGGCCGGGGCGACGTCCATCGCGCTGGCGGCGAAATCCGTTGCGGTGGCGAAAATCTGGCAGCTGCGCGGCGGACGCGGGCAGGACATTTCGATGGACCTGCGAACCGCGCCGCACCGGCTGTGCCCGTTCTACGACAAGAAATGGGAACTGCTCGACGGCTACCCGCAAGGCGATCCGGCACGCGTCGATCCCGCCTTCGGCACGGATCGGTTCTACTCCACTTCGGACGGACGCTGGGTGCACCCGATCAGCCCGTACCCGAAGCTGCGCAACGACGCGGCCGCGCTGCTCGGCGTCCCCGAACGGGATGCCGTGGTGCGGCAAGCGATCTCGCAGTGGAACTCGTTCGAACTGGAGGACGCCTCCGAGGCCGCGGGCGTCATCATGCCGGTGGTGCGCACGACCGAAGAGCTGATGGCGACCGAGCAGTACCAGTCGGTGCTGTCGACGATGCCGCCGGTAATCGTCGAGCGGATCGGCGACAGCCCGCCGGAACCGTTGCATCCCAACCCTTCCACGCCGCTAGAAGGAATTCGCGCCCTGGGCCGAGCACACATCATCGCAGGTGCTGGCTGTGGCCGTGCGCTGGCTTTGCATGGCGCGGACGTCCTGAACGTCTGGGATCCCGGCGAATACGAACTCCCGCTGCTCTATGCGACGTCCAATGTGGGCGTTCGCTCCACCCGCCTCGACTTTCGCCGCCCGGCCGACCAGGAGCGAATGCACTGGCTGCTCACCGGTGCCGACATCTTCTACGCCAACCGCCGCCCGGGATATCTTGCGCGCCATGGGTTAGACGCGGAAACCGCCGCCGAGATCCGCCCCGGGATCATCCACGCCGAAGTGACGCTCAACGGCAGCAGCGGCCCGTGGTCCGGCCGCGTCGGCTTCGACCAGACCGCCGGTTGCCTGGCAGGCGTCATGCTGCTGGAAGGCGAGGGCGGCGTCCCGTCGCTGCCCGCGGTGCCGGTGGTGAACGACTACATCACTTCATGGTTCCTGCAGCTGGGAATCCTGCGCGCCCTCATGCTCCGCGCGGAATGGGGCGGTTCTTATCGGGTGCAGGTTTCGCTGACCCGCGTCGCTTTGTGGTTGCTGAGCCTGGGAATCTTCGACAAGGGTTACGCCGCTGAAGTCGCCGGTGTCGCTCCCGGACACGAATACTTCGACCCCGAGACGTTCACCGCGGACACCCCGCTCGGTCGCTATCGCGGCGTCACCGAGCAGATCCGGATGTCGGAGACTCCGGGCTATTACACGAATCCTTTGATCCCGAGGGGATCGCACCGTCCAGAGTGGAGGTGACATGTTCAGCGAGCTAGTGGTGCTGGGCATTCGCACCGGGACGATTTACCGCGTCGGACTTCCCGACGGGCAGGTTACCCCGCTGTACAAAGAAGCCGGTGTCTCGCCGGACGGAGTTGTCGTCGCCGATGGCACTGTTTATTGGACCACAATGGGGATGCCTACGCGCGACCCTTCGGTGCCGGGCGAAGCTGGCCTCGACTACTCGGCCCGCAATGGCGGCCTGCACGCGGTGTCCTTCGATGGCACCGGTGCGCGCGATGTGGTCCCGAATGGAACTCTGACTACCGGGAAACAGTTGGCGTACAACGGTTCTCTATACTGGGGTGACCGGGAAGGCTACCGAATCACCCGGGTGCGTCCGGATGGCACCGGGCTCACGGATCTGATCGTGAACGAGCCGGACGACAGCGGGATGCAGGAATGCGTCGGCGTCACTGTGGACTCGACGCATCTTTATTGGACCCAGAAGGGCCCGGCCAAGGGCGGCGTCGGCCGAATTTTCCGTGCTGGGCTGGAGATTCCTTCAGGCGAGACCGCTCGCGACCGGTCCGATGTCGAGACCCTGTGGGACCACCTGCCAGAGCCGATCGACCTGGAAATCCATGGCGGGTACCTGTACTGGACCGACCGTGGCGCGGCTCCGAAGGGAAACACACTGAACCGCGCGCCGCTCCCCGGCCCGGGAGAGAAGGGCGCCGAACCGGAGATTTTGGCGAGCGGTTTCACCGAGGCGATCGGGCTGGCGGTGGATGACGAAGTCGCTTACGTGTCCGACTTAGGCGGCCGGATCACTGCGGTGCCGTTGGACGGCGGCGAATCGCGCGTGGTGGTGGACATGGGCGAGTTGCTGTCCGGGATCGCAGGGGTTCGGCGTTAGTATCTCGGCTCAAGTCGCATTCGCGAACCAGTTCGATCCACCTGCTGCCATCGTGCTTCTGCTTGCCTCGACCACCATGCGGCGCTGCCTGCGCGCGGTAGGATTCACCCGGGTTCGACGTCGGGAGATCAGCTGGTCAAGCCGATATCGGCGACAGCAGTTGCGAGTTTTGCTGACAACTGCGTCCTCTCGAAGTTAGAGTGACAGCGCGACTACGCACTGTCGTACCGTAGAGGGGATAAAGCGAACCGCAGGCAGGGGGCGTGCCGGGACTGCTCGGATGGCAGGGCGGCCGGGCACTGAGAGGGGGCTTCGTCATTCCGGACGTGCAGAGCGGTTTGGACCGCGTCAGGCCGGCTATCTCGACAGGCTGGCCGCCAGTGCCGCTGGTCCCGGCCGGCAGCGTGCGAGCACCCGGACCAAACGGAACCATGGTCATTTCGTGGCTTTCTGTCGTGTGAATTGAGGGAATAGGTTCACCTGACGTTCGACGCCAACGTGGGGAGACGTAGATGTCGAGTCAAGGCTATCGGGTCAATCTGGAGCAGATGAGCACGCTCATCACGACGCTGCAGCAGGCGAAAGAGCGCATGACGAACGCGAACAACGCGCTCAAGAACTCCTCTCCCGCCGACATGGGAAGTCGTGATATCGACTCCGCAGGCGGGGAGTTCCAGGATCGGTGGGAGTACGGAATCGGCAAGATCGCCGAGTTCTCGGGTGTCGTCGCCGAAGGTCTGTCGAAAGCCAAGCAGGTTTACGCGGACATGGAACACAAGGTGACTGAGACACTCGGAAAAGCAGGCGGCCAAGGCATTCCGGCAGCACCGCCCGCCGCGCCGTCGGCTATCAACGATCGGCTCGAGGGGCGGAGGGCATGAACTGGGACCGTATCGCCGACGCTGCCTCACCCGTGCAAACGGGGAACTATCCTGCTCTCGGGTTCGATCCCGCGCCGGGCACGATCGCTACCGTCTCGGACGTTGCCGCTACCTTGGGCAAAGTCGCGGCCGAGATGGGACAGGCATACGAGGATCTCACCAAGCTCGGGAAATCGGACAGTTTTTGGGAAGGCGATGGCGCTCAGGCTTTCCAGAAGACTGTCGGAGAAGTTCCCGACTATCTGGACAAAGCGCACCGGTCGCTCTCCGGCGCGTCAGGAACATTGAGCAATTGGGCTGACGACCTGCGCACGATGCAGAGCCAGGCCGCCGACCTGGAGCAGCAGGCCCAAGCAGCTCAAACGCAGGTTGTTTCAGCTCGGTCGAATCCCCATCTCGGGCTGGCCGGGCAGACGTTCACCGACCCGGCGCAATTCCAGCAGGCGCAGGAAGCGCTCGGGCATGCCCAGCAGAAGCTCGACGAGGCGCAGCAGGAGCTGGACGCGATCCGGGAGCACGCCAAGCGCTTGCACTCGCAGCATCTGGACTTAGCCGGCCAGGTCGCCGCAGCGCTGCGCAAAGCCAAGGACGAGGCACCGGAAGAACCCGGCCTCCTCGACAAGATCGGCGACGCCATCGGAAAGATCGCCGACGGCATCAAGAATCTCGCGGGGAAGGTGTGGAACTGGGTCAAGGACCACGCGGACGTCATCGCTAAGATCGGCGACGTCCTGTCGACCATCGGCACGGTCCTCAGCACTATCGCGCCCTTCACTGCCGCCATCCCGATCGTCGGAGAGGTCGTCGCCGCGGCTGCGATCGGGTTCAGCGCCGGTGCGATGGCAACGCACGCGCTGGCCAAAGCGGCCGGGGCGAACGTCAGCTGGTCCAGCATCGCGTTCGATGCGGTCGGCATGATTCCGGGCGGCGGTACGGCAAAGGGTGCGATTGGCGCGGCCAAAGTCGGTCCTAAGGTCATCAAGGGTGTGACCAGCGCGGCCAAAGAAGCCAAGGGCGTGGGCCAAGCCATCGCCAAAGGCGCGGGCGCAGCGCGCAACGTCTTGCACGACGAAGGCCTTATCCAGACTGCCCTTGGCTGGGGCACCAAGTTCGACAAATGGGTAGGCGGCCCGATTCTCAAGATGGAACACAGCGCGGGAGCCGCAGGAGCAGCGGCATGGGGTGCGGTGGAAAAGGGCGCCATCATGGGCGGCAAGTGGGTCGCTGAGCCCTATATCGAGCGAGCCGAGGATTCCGCGAAGGACTTCGTCGGCGACGTGGTGAACGGGCAGCTGACACAGTCCGCTGGCCAGATCTTCGACCGTGTCGCGACGGGAAGGTGACCTTGTGACTCGTGAATTCACCTTCAGCGTTCCGGACGGCTTCGTGGAACTTCCGGTAGACGACATCGACGTCGACGGGGTTGAGAAGCACGACCTCGACGCCCGGGTCGCCGGCGCGTTCGGTCTGGCCGCCGACGATCCCAGCGCGGCCATGCTCGCCAACACCTACGCCCTCTACGGCGAAACCATGGGATCGCAGGGTATCGGCTACGCGGCGATAGCGATCTACCGTTCGCCAGACGCTGCAGACCGGCCGATCATGCCGGTGCTGGCGAGCTCGTGCATTCCATCCGACCATGAGTCGGTCGACGTCGCCATCGAAGGGCTGCTGGGCATGCACGCGACGTCCGAGGGCCGATCGACACGACTGGTCGATCTTCCCGCCGGGAAAGCTGTCGTCACCGTTCAGGAGGAGAAGACCATCCTGCGCGACGATGTGGACAGCGTGAAGGTGCCTGTCCTGCAACGACAGGTGGCAGCCTGGATACCAGACCCGAGAGGCACTTCGATCGCCATGGTGGCTGTGTGCTCGAACAACTGGCAGGATTGGGAACACGTCGCCGTGCTGGCGCTCGACATCTTTGACACCGTCTCATGGGTGGGCTGATGGACGAACACCTGATCACGCAGGCACAGCAGCACTTCGAAGCCGCCTGGCGCGAGCCGGTGCAGGTCTTCGGGATGGGCCGGGTAACGGTCGGTTCGCGACGGGACCGTCGCGGAAAGCGGGAACGCGGTGCTGCGCGAGGGAACGGCCCGGGCGGTTGCCTCGCGGAGATCGGGGAGTTCTTCGTCGAAGTGTTCTCCGCCATCACCTGGCCCTTTGTCGCGATCTGGGGATTGACCCGGCTTTTCACCCGGCAAGGCCCGAAACGACATGCCGCGATACCGAGCGGCCCGGCGGCCGGACAGGCTTACCGGGTCGCCGAAGCACTGAAACCGCACTCCGGTGAAATCGCCATAGTCCGAGGGCAAACCCAGCTGGCGATCGCCGAACTGACCGGCCCCGACGCGGAACCGACCATCGTATGGAGCGGCCGAGGCCCCGATCGCCCGCGGTGGAGCCCTTCTCCGGCGAGCTTGTACTGGGAAGACGGCTCGATGCTGATGCTCCCCGCGACCTGACTCGCGAGCAGCTACCGAACCGCGATCCCGCGCAGGATCATCTCCACCATGTTCAGCAAATGCTCCTGCAGATCAAACGGAGCAGCCTCGCTCTCGATCCACGAGCTCAGCGTCCCGAAATAAGACGTAGCCAGCAACAACCCAGCCTGCGCCGGATCAATGTCCGCGCGGATCTCGCCAGCCTCCTGCGCCCGTGCGACGAACGTGCCGAACTCGCGGGCCAGTTCCGGGTTGCCGAACACGTTGGTCGAGTGGATCGCCGCGCCCATGCAGGCGATCGTCTCCGCTCGGGAGTCGAGGCTGTTGCGCGCCAGTTCGATCAGGTACCGGCTGAGCACCTCGCGCAGCGGCCGGTCCTCCAGGTTCTCGGCGCGCACCGCGGTCATCGCGCGTTCCCGCCGCCGGAGGCTCCACTCGTCCAGGAACGCGGTCTTGCGCTGGAAGTGGTTGAACACGGTGGCGCGCGCGGTGTCGGCGCGTTCGGCGATGTCCTCCATCGTGGTGTTGTCGTAGCCGCGCTCCACGAACAGCTCCACGGCCGCCTGGAACAGCCGGTCCCGGCGTTCGTGTCGCTGCCTGGTTCGCCGGTCGCCCGTCGCTTCTGCCGTCATGTCTGGCAGTCAACCATCATTTCCTCCCGGCGCCTGCTGAACGACCCCTTGACGCTACTTACGTCGCGGCATAAGTTGGACTCAAGTCCAAACTTATACTCCAGTTCAAGGAGGCGGCGATGTGGTTGGTCACCTACGAATCCGCGGGTACGGCCCGGCTCGGTGTGCTGCACGGCGACGTCGTGGTGGATCCGGCGCGCGTCTTGCGGGCGGCGAAGGCCGGAGCCGAAGTCCCGGCCGAGATGGTTGCCTTCTTCGAGGGCGGGGCCGAGGCGCGCGCCAGGGCTGAGCAGGCGCTTCAGCTGGCAGACGCCGCGGCGGAAAAAGGCGACTTGTTGATCGAC
Source organism: Amycolatopsis sp. NPDC059235 (assembly GCF_042754125.1). Classification (NCBI taxonomy): domain Bacteria; kingdom Bacillati; phylum Actinomycetota; class Actinomycetes; order Pseudonocardiales; family Pseudonocardiaceae; genus Amycolatopsis; species Amycolatopsis sp. NPDC059235. The sequence continues at coordinate 25,574 of NZ_JBHZAG010000043.1, read as the reverse complement.
GAAGGTCATCCGGCAGTGCTTCCGCAGGAGGAAGTCCGGCTGCTCGCCCCGGTGCCGAGGCCGCGCCGGATTCGCGACTATCTCACCTACACCCAGCATGCCTCCGGCTCCGGCCTCGCTGTTCCGCCTGCCTTCGCGGCGATGCCGATTTGCTACAAGGCCAACGTCGAGACGGTGATCGGCCCGGAGGAGCCGTTGCTGTGGCCGTCCTACACCGAGCAGCTCGATTTCGAGCTCGAACTCGGTTTCTTCACCTCTGGCGGCGGCAAAAACCTCACTCCGGCCGAGGCTGCCGGACGCATCGCCGGCGTCACGATTTTCAACGACGTCAGCGCCCGCGACATCCAGCTGTTCGAGATGAGCATGACGATCGGGCCCTCCAAAGGAAAAGACTTCTGCACCGCGATGGGCCCGTGCGTGCTCACCATGGACGAGGTCGACGAATGGGCGGTGCAAATGTCGGCGACGGTCAACGGCGAGGTCTGGGCTTCCGGGTCCACAAAGGACCGGCAGTTCTCCTTCGCCGAGGTGCTCGCGTGGGCGTCGCTGGACGAAGACGTCTATCCGGGGGAGTTTTTCGGGCTCGGCACCGTCGGCGGCGGGTGCGGGCTGGAATTGGACCGCTGGATCCAGCCGGGCGACGTGGTGGAACTTGCCGCCTCTGGCGTCGGGGTGCTGCGAAACCCGGTGGGGCAACGGCAGATCCCGCCGGAAGGCGCGGGATTGGCTTCATATCACGGTGCACCCGAGGTGCACGTTCACTAGGAGGTAGCCATGCCCAAAGAAATTCCCTACACCAAAGGACATCACCGGCTCACCGAACACTGCTCGGCTTGGCTGGTCCCGGACGGAACGTGGGGCTGGAGCAATGCCGGGCTGATCGCCGGGGCCGGCGAATCCCTTCTCGTCGACACTCTCTTCGACGTGCCGATGACCCGGGAAATGCTGACCGGTCTGCACGAAACCACAGTAGACAGTCCAATCAAGACAGTCGTGAACACACACGCCAACGGGGACCACTGGTTCGGAAACGAACTGGTCGCCGACGCCTCCATCGTCGCGTCCGAGGCCACGGCGGAAGAAATGCGCACCAATGGCCCCGACCTCATGCGCGGCCTGGTGCATCAGGAAGGTCCGCTCGGCCGGTTCGCCCAGCACATCCTCCACCCGTTCGACTTCGACTCCATCACCGCGACCTACGCGACCCGGACGTTCGCCGAACAGCTGAAGCTCGACATCGGCGGTGTGGCAGTGGAAATCCGCTGTCTCGGCCCCGCGCACACCGAGGGCGACAGCGTCGTGCTGGTTCCGGACGAGGGCGTGCTGTACGCCGGCGACCTGTTGTTCATCGGCGGCACCCCGATCACCTGGGCAGGCCCGGTGTCGAACTGGATCGCCGCCTGCGACGCGATGCTGGCGATGGACGCCGAGTTCGTCGTCCCCGGCCACGGCCCGGTCACCGACGCCGACGGCATCCGCTCGGTCCTCGACTACCTGCAGTGGGTGCAAGCCGAGGCCGCCGACCGCCACCGCCGGGGGATGACCCCGGAGGAGGCGATGCGCGACATCTCGCTTGGCCGGTTCGCGGACCTCGACGAGCACGGCCGTCTCGCGCAGAATGTGCTTGCGGTGTACTACGAACTCGACCCGGAGATGGAGCGGGTGGACACGCGTGAGGTGTTCCGCCGCATCGCCGAACTGGAAGGGTTCGCGTGATCCGCTAACCGGCCACGGTCAGGATTCCGAGCGCCAGCAGTACGAGAACCTTCACGGTTTCCGTTGCGATGTAAACGAAATGCGCCCGAGACCGCGGCAGCTCCACGCCTTCCGGGGCGGCGAGGACGCGGTCCGTCCGCCGGTTCAACGCCGGACGGACCGCTCCCAGTTGCCCGATCAGCACCACGACAGCCACCGCCGCCAGCACTGTCACGGCGGCCCCCGGCTGCCCGACCACCACGGAGACCACCACCCCCGCCGCGAGCACAATCTCGGCGAGGTTCAAGGCCCGGAACACCAACCGGCCGATGCCGAGGCCGATCGGGATGGTCACCCCCGGCGCGCGGAACTTCAGCGGGGCTTCCAGGAACGAGATGGCGAGCACCATCCCGAACCAGACGAACGTGAAGGCGCCGATCAACGCAATCCCATGCACAGCGCGGAAAACCTCGATTCCGGTGTTCGATCCGCCGCTGCCAGGCTACTCCCGCTACCAGGTCACCGGCAGCCGCACCGGACCGTAAATCGACGCATCGTGCGGCAAGTCAACCTCGGCGAACGGCACCGCGAGCCGCAGGCCGGGGAACCGCGCGAACAGCCGGAACAGCGCGGTCCGCATCTCGACCCTGGCCAGCTGCTGCCCGAGGCATTGGTGCACGCCGTGCCCAAAAGCCAGCTGCCCGGCCGCTTTCCGGGTGACGTCCAGCTCGTCCGGGTCCGGGAACTTCTCCGGATTCCGGTTGGCCACCGGCAGCGACACGACGATCGGGTCGCCCGCCTTGATCGCCACGCCGCCGAGTTCGACGTCCTCCAGCGCGGTGCGGATCGGGCCGATGTGGATCACGCTGAGGTAGCGCAGCAGTTCCTCGACCGTGCCCGCGGTGAGCTCCGGGTCGGCCTTGAACTTCGCCAGCTGCTCCGGGTTTTCCAGCAGCGCCAGCGTGCCGAGCGCGATCATGTTGCGGGTCGTCTCGAACCCGGCGACCAGCAGCATCATGCCGATGTTGGCGAGTTCCTCGTCGGTCAGCTCGCCGCCGCGGACCAGGTCGGACAGCAGATCGTCGCTCGGCGCCGCCCGCTTCTCCTCGATCTGCCCGGCGATGAACGCGACGACGCCCTGGGTGGCGTCGATCCGCTCGGCGATCGGGACGTCCTTGGAGAACATCGTGGTGGTGAACCTGTCGAATTCGGCGCGGCGCTCGTACGGCGCGCCGAGCAGTTCGCAGATCACCAGTGACGGAACCGGTCGCGCAAACGCTTCCACCAGGTCGACCGGACCGTCCGCGGCGGCCATCGCGTCGAGGTGGTCGTCGACGATCTCGGCGACGCGGTCCTCCAGCTTCCGCATCCGGTGCACGGTGAACGCCCCGGTGAGCAGCTTGCGGTAGCGGTGGTGGTCCGGGTCGTCCATTCCGCTGAACACCCCCGGATCCGCTGGTTTCGGTTCCGGCAACGGGCCGAAGTCGAGCGGGATCTTCGACAGCTCCACTCGCGCGGACATCCGCTTGTCCGAGAGGACTGCCCGCACCTCCTGATATCCGGTGACGAGCCAGCCTTGACCGCCGTCCGGATACGTCAGCGGCTCGACCGGAGCCTGGGTGCGCTGGGCCGGCGCCGGATCGAACGGACACGCGCCCCTTTCGAGCGGGAGTCCTGCCTGACGGGTCATCGTCGCTCCTTCCCCTCTGAATAGTTCAGAAGGTACACAGCTTTCACAAATTTGTGAAGAGAATGTCCAAGCTGAATGCGGGGCGGGCGGGGATTCACCGGCCTGGCCTAGCGCTAGCGCTGCTAGACAACCGAGCGGCAGCAGTGCTAGCGTTGCCTCAACAGCTAGCAACGCTAGATTCAGTCACCAGCAAGGAGAAGTACCGAAATGGCCAAGTTGCAGAGCCTCGACCCGCGCACGCCGATGTTCGCTCAGTTCAAGGAGAAGACCGGACCGATCGTCCTGGCCAACACCTTCGTAGTCCCGGAGGGGAAGACTGAAGAGTTCCTGGCCATTTTCAAGAAGCAGGCCGAGTACATGAAGGCTCAGCCCGGATTCGTCTCGCTCCAGATGCACCGCGGAACGGCGGGCAGTCAGCTGCTGATGAACGTCGCGGTCTGGGAATCGACCGGGGCGCTCGCGGCCGCGTTCGGCAGTCCGGAATTCCAGCGCCTGGCGGCCGAGACTTCCGACGACATCGAGTCGTACCCGCACATCTTCGAGCAGGTCGACGTCTGAGCCCTCAGGCCTCTGCGGCGTCGAGGGCCGGAACGAGCGGTTCGAGCATGCGCCGCATCAGGTCTGGCAGTGACCCGGACACCACGACCAGGCCGTTGCCTGCCGGTTGCGTCCACTGCTCCAACGCGACCCGCACCGCCGCCGCGACGGACGCGGCCAGCACGCGCGCGGTCTGCGGGTCGCCGATCCGGGTCGCGATCACTTCCTCCAGCGGGTCTTCCAGCGCGGCCGGAGCGTCGAGGAATGCCGTACGCAGCCCGGGATTCGTGGTGATCAGCAGCAGCGCGTCGCGGCTCTGCTCGCCGGGGTCGGTGTACTGCTCGGCGATCGCGTCGATGATCGCCGCGGCCAGCCGGGTCTTCGGGAGGCGCTCGGCGACGGCGGCGGCGATCCGGCTTTCGCGGTCCGCGGTGACCGCGGCGACGATCGCTTCCTCGCGGCTGGAGAAGTAGTTGTTGTAGGTCCGCGGCGAGACTCCGGCCGCCTCGGCGATGTCGTCGACGCGGACGTTCGCCGGCCCGTGTTCGAGCGCCAGCCGCAGCGCTGCTTCGCGCAGTGCGACGCGGGTGGCCTCCTTCTTCCGTTCGCGCAATCCGGTCACGTGCCCAGTCTCGCAGTGTTCGTGCGCCTGCGCAAACTTGCGTGCACGCAAGTTTCGTGCGTAGGGTGAGCGGCGTCCCCGAACGAGAGGAAACCGCCATGCGCGGCAAGGGAATGACGTACGAGACCGGATTCGTCCGCAATGGACGGTCGTCGCGGGAGAGCTTCGAACCGGAGGTGGTGAAACGCGAACTGGCGATCATCCGCGACGACCTGCACTGCACCGCGGTGCATCTCGTCGGCGGCGATCCGGAGCGGCTGGAGCGGGCCGCGCAGTGGGCGGCCGACCTGGGGCTGGAGGTCTGGTTCTCGCCGTATCCGCTGGAGCAGACCCACGAAGAGATGCTCGCCCTCTTCGCCGACTGCGCCACCCGTGCGGAACGGCTGCGCGCCACCGGAGCGGACGTCGTGTTCGTGACCGGCGTCGAGTTGAGCGTGATGAACCACGGCTTCCTGCCCGGCGAGGACGTCGCGGAACGGGTCAGTTTGCTGCTCGCCGAACCCGAGGGCCGCGCCGAGCGGCTGGCCGCGGTGGGCAAGCGGCTCGACCCGTTCCTCGACATCGCCGTCAAGCTGGTGCGGGAGCGGTTCCACGGCCCGGTCACCTACGCGTGCATCCAGTTCGAGCAGGTGGACTGGAGCCGGTTCGACTTCGTCACGGTGGAACTCATCCGCTCCGCCGAGGTCGCGCCGATCTTCCAGGACGGCGTGCGAACCCTGGTGGCGCAAGGGAAGCCGGTCGCGATCACCGGCTTCGGGACGGCGACCTGGCACGGCTCCGGCGACGTCGCGCCGCGGAGCATGGAGATCGTCGAGTACGACAAGGAAACCGGCGATCCGCTCCGCATCGACGGCGAGTACGAGCGCGACGAAGCCGGGCAGGCGGGGTATCTGCGCGAACTGCTGGAGGTCTTCGACGAGGAGGGAGTGGACAGTGCGTTCGTGTTCCTGTTCGCGCTCTACAACTATCCGCACCGGCCCGGCGGCAACGATCTCGACCTCGCCAGCTTCGGCCTGGTGAAGGTCCTGGAGGACCGCTCGGGCACGGCGTACCCGGGGCTGAACTGGGAACCGAAGGAGGCGTTCGCCGCGGTCGCCGAGCATTACGCAAAACCTTGACGCGGCAGGGTCCGGGCGGGTGAGATCCGGACATGTCGACGAAGACGAGCGCACTGGGCAACCGGGTCATGGCCAAGGCGGCGGTGCGGATCATGCCGCTGCTGATGCTGCTGTACTTCGTCAACTACCTGGACCGGGTCAACATCGGGTTCGCCGGTCCGAACGGGATGAACAAAGAACTCGGCCTCACCGCGACGGCGTTCGGGCTCGCGTCGGGGATCTTCTTCATCGGCTACCTGATCCTCGAGGTGCCGAGCAACCTCGCACTGCACCGGTTCGGCGCGCGCCGCTGGATCGCGCGGATCATGATCACCTGGGGCGCGGTGGCCGTCGCGATGGCGTTCGTGCCGAACACCACGACGCTGGTGGTGCTGCGATTCGTGCTCGGCGTCGCCGAGGCGGGGTTCTTTCCCGGCATCATTCTGTATCTGACGTACTGGTTCCCGGCGGCGCAGCGGGCGAAGGCGGTCGCGCTGTTCATGTGCGCGGTGCCGGTGTCGAGCGCGATCGGCTCGACCGTCTCCAGCCTGCTGATCAGCGGCGGGCACGGCATCTTCGGCCTGTCCGGCTGGCGGTTCATGTTCCTGGTCGAAGGCGTTCCGGCGATCCTGCTCGCGGTCGTCACGTGGTTCTGCCTGAGCGACCGGCCGGAAACCGCGAAGTGGCTGTCGGCGGAAGAACGCGACTGGCTCACCAACGAACTCGACACCGAACGCCGCGCCACCGAAGCCGAACACCACTGGCCGCTGCGGAAAGCGCTCACCCATCCGCGGATCCTCGGGCTGGCGTTCGTGTACTTCGCGGTCGTCTACGGCCTGTACGCGCTGGGCTTCTTCCTGCCGACGATCATCGCCGGGTTCGGCGAGGAGTTCGGCACCAAACTGACTGTGCTGCAGGCCGGTTTGGTGAACGCGATCCCGTACGTCGCGGGTGCGTTGGTGATGGTCCCGTGGGCGCGCCACGGCGACCGCACCGGCGAACGAACGTGGCACGTCGCGCTGCCGATGCTTGTCGGCGGCGCGGCGATCCCGGTCGCGCTGTATCTCGGAAACCCTTACGCCACAATGACCGCGGTGACCATCTGCGCGATGGGCGTGTGCGCGGCGCTGCCGACGTTCTGGGCACTGCCGTCGAACTTCCTGTCCGGCGCGGCGGCTGCCGGCGGGATCGCGCTGATCAACGCACTGGGCAACCTGAGCGGGTTCGTCGCGCCGTATATGACGGGTTGGCTGCGCGATCTGACCGGTACGCAGCGGACTGGTTTGTGGGTGGTCGGCGCGTGCATGGTGGCCGGGGCCGTGCTGGCGGTGGCGTTGGGGGCGAAGCCTCGCGCGTCTCGCCGGTGATCAGGAGGCGCGGCGTACTCGGTCGGTCAGCACTCGTACTTCGGTCTCGAACAAGGCGTCGGCGTCGAGTCCCATCGCGGTGAAGCCGCCGCCGATTTCGAGGCTGACGAAGCCGTGCAGCCGCGACCACAGCGCGACTGCGAGCTGGTGGTTCTCGGTGTTCGCGCGCCGGGCGTCGAGCACTTCCTCGTTCTCGTACGCCGTCGGCTTCTCGACGGTGGCGGAATCGAGGTGGTGCAACACCCCGAGCACCACGCCCATCAGCGACCGGGCCGCTTCGGCGAGCGGCTTGGCGTGTGCGTCGTATCCGGGGAACGGCGCCTTGAACAGCAGCTCGTACCGGTGCGGTTCTTCCCGCGCCCAATCCCGATACGCGGCGGCCAGCAGCCGGACCCGCGCTTCGGCGTCGGGTGCGTCAGTGTCGAGGGCGTTCGCCATGGCCTCGCGGAGATCGTGGTACGCGTCGATGACCAGGACGGTCAGCAGCTCGTCGCGGCTCGAGAAGTAGCGGTACAACGCAGGCCCGGAAACGCCGAGCTGCTTGGCGATGGCGTTGATGGAGATCGCCTGCGCACCGCCGGCCGCGAGCTGGTTGAGCGCGACGAATTTGACCTCCTCGCGCACCTGCTCGCGGAACCGTTCGCGCATCGGCTTGCGGGTGCCTGCTGCGGGCATCCCCACCTCCTTGACGACGCCCGACGGTAACATGGCCGATCGTTCGGAAGACCTTCTAACTCTTCGCCCTGCTCTCGAAGGCCTGCTCGACTTCCTCGCGTTCGACGGCGGGACCAGGCACTTCCCTCGGCCCCGCGGTCGCGATGCCGTTGAGGAAGTGCGCGATCTGCCGTCTCGCCAGGTGGGTCCAGTCGAGGACGGCGGCTTTCGGCTGCGTGAGCAGGGTGCTGAACGCGATGAGATCGGTGGCGTTGACCTGGCCGCGGATGCTGCCGTCCGCACGCCCGGTCGCGAGGAAGAAACCGAGCCGTCGGTAAATCGACTTTCGCGCCGCGACGGCCTCCGGGGTGACGAGCGGAGGCGCGCCGTGCAGCGGCAGCACCAGCTGGTCGGCGAGGTCTACGGTGCCTTCGAGATAGCGGGCGACCGCGTCGAGGCCAGTGCTGTCTTCGTCGGCTTCGATCTGGTCGAGCAGGCTGTTGAGCAGGCCGTACGCGCGGTGTTCCAGCGCCTGCAGCAACGCATCGCGGTCGGCGTAGCTGCGGTAGAGCGTGCCGATCCCGAGACCGGCCTCGGCGGCGATAGTGGCCAACGGAACGTGCCGGCCTTCGCGGAGCACCGCAGCGGCAGCCGAGGCGAGCAGCCGTTCGCGGTTGGCCTCGGCGTCCTTGCGGACCTTGCGCGGGCGGGACATCGGGTCTCCTTGCGGTGCCTGGACACTGCCCGTCAGTTTAGGCTAATCTGAATAAGCGGACGAAATATTCCGGATTTTCTGCCGACTCGTCCGTCTTCGGATTCCGTTGCCTCGCAGGGAGAATCGATGACCTCTCTTCCCCCGGACGATCCGCGACGCAAGCTCACCGTCGCGCGCCCGAACGACCTGCCGAGCATCGAGCTCGTCGGCGACAGCTACACGATCCTGGTGTCCGGCGACCAGACCAACGGCCGCTACTGCCTGATCGACATGCGCGTCCCGCCCGGCGGCGGCCCGCCGCCGCACCGGCACGACTTCGAGGAGATGTTCACCCTGCTCGAAGGCGAGCTTCGGTTCACCTTCCGCGGCGAGGAAACGATCGTGCACGCGGGCGAGACGGTGAACATCCCGGCCAACGCGCCGCACTTCTTCCGCAACATCTCCGACCGGCCCGCGCGGATGTACTGCATGTGCTCCCCGGCCGGACAGGAGGAATTCTTCCGGCAAGTGGCAAGTGCGGAGAAGGCCGAGCAAGGCCAGCGGGCGCAGTCGTTGGCGGCGAAGTATCACACCGAGCTTTTGTGACGGTGTTCGCGGCGTTTGAAGGCCGCTGAGCGTGAAAGTGTTGGCGCAGCCTGGAAAACCGGTTGACCGGGCTGGCAAAGTGGAGCCACGTGAGTGATGACGCGAACCACCTCCTCCGCGCCGCCAGCCTGGCCACCCCGATGGCATTGCGGGTCGCGGTAACGCTGGGCCTGCCCGACCGGCTGCGCACCCCCGGAACTGTCGACGACCTCGCCGCCGACCTGGATCTCTCGCCGATCGCGCTCGAAGTCCTGCTCGGCCACCTGGTCACGCTCGGCGTGGTCGAGCACACCGACGACGGCTACCTGACCACCTCGTACGGCGAGAATTTGTGCGCGGACAAGGAAAACGGCGTGGCCAACCTGCTGCACCTGGACCGCGCCGCCGGTCGTGCCGAACTCGCTTTCGTCGAGCTGGCGCACAGCCTCCGTACCGGCGAGGCTGCTTACTCCCGTCGGTACGGCAAGGATTTCTGGACCGATCTCGCCGAACAACCGCACCTGCGGCAATCCTTCGACCAGCAGATGACCAACCGGTTCCGTACCGAGATCCCGCAAGTGGTCGCCGGAATCGACTGGTCCGCATTCGGCACGGTAGTCGACGTCGGCGGCGGCCGAGGAGATTTGCTTGCCGCGATTCTCGAAGCTCAGCCGAAACTGCGCGCCCATTTGATCGACCTCGAACCCACCGCGAGCGAGACCCGCGCCGCCTTCGCCGCGCGCGGCCTCGCCGACCGAGCCGAGGTGCGAGGCGGCAGCTTCTTCGACCCGCTCCCGCCCGGAGCGGATGCCTATGTACTGGTGGACATCCTGCACAACTGGGACGACGAGAACGCCCGGCGCATCCTGCGACGGTGCGCGGAAGCGGCGGGCCCGTCCGGTCGAATCCTCGCGATCGAAGCGGTCAGCGGAATTCGTGCACGCACCGAAATGGACCTGGTCATGCTGGTCCATTTCGGCGGGCGCGAACGACGCGTCGAGGAATTCCGTACTCTCGCCGATTCCGCCGGCTTAACGCTGGAGTCAGCAGCCCCGCTGACCGACCAGCGGGGTCTGCTGACCTTCCGCGCCGGCTAATTCGGCGACCGGCCGAGCAATGCGGCCAGCCGATCCAGCGGCGGCGCGTCGTCCTCGATAGGCACCGGCGGAGCGAACGGACTCCGCTCCGCCGGAAGCTCGGCCAGCTGTGCCGCACTGAACGCGATTTCCCGCTCCACCAAGGCATCCTCGAACTTCGCCTCCTGGCCGGTGGCGCGAGCGAGGTCCCAGCCGTGCACGAGTTCCTCGACAATCCGCAGATGCGCCGCGGCGACCCCCGGAACCGTCCCGGCCGGGACCTCGACAACCTGCTCCAGCACCCCCGGCTGCCGGAACGCTGAAAGCAGCCCGGCCACCGCCTCCCGATAGGCCGCGACCGGATCGTCGCCGAGCGCGTCGGAAGCACGCGGGTCCAGCGAGCCGCCCGCCTCGCCGCGCAGGACGGCCGTGAACAGCCGGTGCCCGAGAACCAGATGGTTCACCAGTTCGCGGACGGTCCACTCCGGGCACGGCGTCGGCGCGTCCCAGCGAGACACGTCGGCGACCAGCTCGTCGGTGGACTCGAGGACGGCGGCCAGATCGTCGACAGGGTTCATCGTTTCGCCTTTCTCAGGGGTCGCCAGTAGAGACACCGCCCGCCCCGGAAACGGAACGGTGGCAGGATGCGAAGGGTGGGCCAGGACATCCTCGATCGCGCACGCGCCGGAGACGCGCACGCCTTCCGCGAGCTGGTCGAGCCCTATCGGCATGAGTTGCAGGTCCACTGCTACCGCCTCCTCGGTTCGCTCACCGACGCCGAGGACTTGCTGCAAGAGACGCTCCTCGCCGCCTGGCGCGGCCTGGACGGGTACGCCGGTCGAGCCTCGGTGCGCGCCTGGCTGTACCGCATCGCCACCAACCGCTGTCTCAACGCTATCCGCGACGCCGGCCGCCGCGTCCCGGCCGAACCGTCGCCGCCGTTCACCCCGACCGAACCCACGCGTCGCACCGAGGTGACGTGGCTGCAGCCCGCGCCGGACGACCCCGCCGCGCACTACAGCGCCAAGGAAACCTTCGAGCTGGCGTTCGTCGCGGCCCTGCAGAAACTCCCGCCGCGCCAGGCCGCCGTCCTCGTGCTCCGGGACGTGCTCGACTACTCCACCGCCGAGGTCGCGGAGATGCTGGATGCCAGCCCCACCGCGGTCAAAGGCGCTCTGCAACGCGCGCGGGCTCAGTTGCGCCAGACCGTCGAACCCGCTCCGCCAGCGCCCCGGGAACGGGAGATCGCGCAACGCTTCGCGGACGCGTTCAGCGAGGGCGACGTCGAGGGCGTAGTCGCACTTCTCACCGACGACGGCTGGCTCGCCATGCCGCCCGCGCCGCACGAGTACGTCGGCCGGGAAGCAGTCGCCGCATTCCTCACCATGTTCGGCGAATGGCGCGGCACCCGACGATTCCGGTTGCTTCCGACGCGCGCCAACACCCACCCAGCCTTCGGCTGCTACCTCACGGAATCCGGTGGGACTGCCGCGCATCCCGCCGGAATCCTCGTCCTCACACCATGGGGCGACCGAATCCGCACCGTCACCTGGTTTCTCGAACCTGAGCTGTTCCCGCGCTTTGGCCTCCCCTCGGAGGTATCGGCGTGCTGACCACCCTGGCCATCCAGAACTACCGCTCGCTGCGCGACCTGGTGCTGCCGTTGTCGCAGCTCACCGTGATCGTCGGCGCGAACGGCACCGGAAAATCCAGCCTGTACCGCGCGCTGCGCCTGCTCGCCGACGCCGGACGTAACGGTGCGGTCGCCGCCCTAGCCGGTGAGGGCGGCCTGCCGTCGACGCTGTGGGCCGGTCCGGAGACGATCAGCCGATCCGTGCGCGAAGGCCGGACGCCGGTACAACCGTTGCAGCGAACCAAAGCAGTCGGCCTGCGTCTGGGCTACTCCGGCGATGAATTCGGCTACGCCTTGGACTTCGGCCTCCCCGTCCCCGCCGAGACCGCCTTCAACCTGGACCCCGAGTACAAACGCGAATGCGTCTGGCACGGCCCAGTTCTGCGCCCGTCCGCGTTGCTGGCCGACCGCTCCGGCACGAGAGTCCGCATCCGCGACGACTCCGGTCGCTGGGCCGAGAGCGGCCGCTCGATCGCCCTCACCGACAGCATGCTGAGCGAGTTCGCCGACCCTCGCCGGTGCCCGGAACTCCTGATCGTACGAGACCGAGTCCGCGCGTGGCGGTTCTACGACCATTTCCGCACCGACGCCGACGCTCCCGCCAGGCAAAGCCGCATCGGCACCCGCACCTGGGCCCTGAACCACGACGGCGGCGACCTGGCCGCGGCCTTGCGCACCATCCAAGAATCCATCGACGCCGACGCCCTAGCCACCGCGATCGACGACGCCTTCCCGGGCTCGTCCGTGGAGGTAGTCGCTGCCGACGGCCGATTCGACCTCCGCTTCCACCAACACGGCCTGCTGCGCCCCCTGAGCGCCGCCGAACTCTCCGACGGAACCCTGCGTTACCTGCTGTGGGCCGCGGCGTTGCTGAGCCCGCGCCCGCCGGAACTGCTGGTATTGAACGAGCCGGAAACCAGCCTGCACCCGGACCTGTTGCCAGCGTTGGCCGCGTTGATCACTGCGGCGGCGAAGAAGACGCAACTGCTAGTGGTTTCGCATTCCCAGCTGCTGGTGCGGTTTCTGGAGGACGCTTCGGTGCTGGAACTGGAGAAGGAATTCGGCGCGACCGTGGTGGCTGGGCAGGGGAGGCTCGACCAACCGTCGTGGCATTGGCCGAAACGGTGAAACCTGGAGTCGCTGGGCTGGCCGCTGAAGAGGCTTCCGCACGGCTCTACCGCTTAGCCCGTTGCCCCTCCGCCAACTGCTCGGTGATCGCCTCCGCGCCAAGACGCCGTTGCACAGCCGCCGCCAAGCCCGGAGCGATCCCGCCGAGCAACGCCGTCATCCGCAACCCGAACGGTGCCACGTCGATCTCCGCGAGGTTGTGTTCGATCGCCCGCACCGTCGCCCGCGCGACCTCGTCCGGCGTCCGGGTTCCAACGCCGAACGGCAACGTCGCCCCCGAATCGGCGAACATGCCCGCATCGCTGATATAGCCAGGAAACACCGACGACACACCAACATTGAACGCCCGCAGATCCTCACGGAGCGCAAGAGCAAACCCGCGCAAGCCGAACTTCGTCGCGTTATACAGCGAAGCCTGCCCAGACGCAGTCTTCCCGGACAGCGACGAGATGAAGACGAGATGCCCACGCCGCCGAGCCATCATCTGCTCGGCGACCAGCTTCGCCATCACGACCGGCACCCGCAGGTTGACCTCAAGCGCGCGATCGACCTCATCGAGCGAATAGTCGGCCAGCAGCCCCGTCGCAGGAAGGGCCGCATTGGCGACGACGAGGTCGATTTCCCCTGCCCCCGCAAGAAGTTCCTCGACCGCGTCCCGCTCGGTGAGGTCCGCCGGAACCGCGCGGCCACCCACCTCGGCGGCCAGCGGTTCGAGCAACTCCGCCCGACGCCCGGTGAGCACCAGGTCGGCACCGTGTGCGGCCAACGTTCGGGCGAGCGTCCGACCGATCCCGCCGGTCGCTCCAGTCAGCAAGGTCTTCGCGCCCCGCAATTCCACAGTGGACAATTTCGCCATGCCCGCAGTGTGGCGCGCGCGGGACCTTCGGGTATTGCACAAATGTTCAGGCGAACGCGCTGCGATCCGCCGCGAACCCCGCGTCGGCTGCCAGACCACCCGGCGTCACCCCGGCGAACGCCACGACATCCCGGTGCAGATGCGACTGGTCGGTATACCCGCACGCAGCCGCGACATCGGCCGCACTAGCCCCTGCCGCCAGCCGCCGAGCAGCATGATCGAAGCGCACCAGCTTCGCCGCTCGCTTCGGCGGCAACCCGACCTGCGCGCGGAACCGGTCCCACAACCGCCGCCTGCTCCACCCGCAATCGGCCGCCAGCGACTCGACCCGCACCTGGCCGCGGCTCCGGACGATCCGCCGCCAAGCCCAGGCCACCTCCGGATCCGTCGCCGGAACCACCGAGAGCCGCCGGGCGAAAGCATTCTCCACCAGCTCGAACCGAGCGTCCCACGAATCGGCTTCGCTCAGCTGGTCCCGAAGCCGGTCCGCGTCCCGGCCCCACAACTCGGCCAGCCCGACCGTCCGGTCCAGCTCCGCAGGTCCAGCGCCCAATCCACAAGCGGCCAACGGCGGCAACCGCACCTCGACGCATTCGAGGCTTTCCCCGCGCAGCCGCACCCCGCGCGGCGCTAGCCCGGCGACGAAGCTGCCGTGCTGAGCACCGTCGTCCACGAGAAGTTTGCCGTCGCCGAACTCCAGCACCACGGTGATCGCCGGATGCGGCACCACTCGCAGATCGACCGTCCCGCCCGTCCGGTGGCGGAATCCGCCCAGGGACAACGGACCCGCGCGACCGGGTCGCGCGACGTCCCAGGCGGCGCTCTCCACTACCGCAGTGTAAGAGTCAGCGAGGCCGCACCGGCCGTCGTGCGCGAGCCGGCTTCGCCGACGCCCGGACCGGCCGATACGGCTCCGGCACCGGCAGCCGCAGAATCCGCCCGATCTTGCCCGGCCCGAGGTGATTCAGGTCCGCCACCGCGGCGGGCTCGTGCCGTGCGCAACTGGCGAGCACCCCGAACAGGAACATCGTCACGATCAGCGACGTCCCGCCGTACGACACCAGCGGCAGCGTCACCCCGGTCACCGGCAGCGCGTTCACGACGTACCCGATGTTGACCGCCGCCTGCGCCACCAGCAGCACGGTGATCGTCGCGGCGACGATGCGGATCCACGGGTCGAGGTTGCGCGTCGCGATCCGCAGGCCGACCAGCGCGAGCCCGCCGAACAGCAGCAGCACCACCGCGCAGCCGAGGAACCCGAGTTCTTCGCCGATCAGCGCGAAAATGAAGTCGTTCTGCACGTTCGGCAGGTACTTCCACTTCGACGCGCCCTGTCCGAGCCCGACGCCGAACAGCCCGCCCTCGGCGAGCGCGTACTGCGCCTGCACCGCCTGGTATCCGGCGCCGGAGGTGTCCGCGTCGGGGGAGAGGAACGACAGCACGCGCGCGAGCCGGTAGTCCGCGACCAGCGCGAGCACCACGAACCCGCCGACGCCGCCGGCCAGCAGCGCGGCGAACAACCGTCCCGGCGCGCCGGAGAACCACAGCAGCGACAGCAGCACGATGCCGAGCGAGATCGTCCCGCTGAGATTCGGCTGCGCCATGACCAGCGCAAACATCAGCAGCGCGACCGGAACCAACGGCACCAGCAAATGCCGCCAGTGGTGCAGCAGCCGGGCCTTCACCACGAGAATGTGCGCGCCCCACAAGGTCAACGCGACTTTCGCGAGCTCGACCGGTTGCAGCGTCAGCGGACCGAGCGTGAACCACCGCTGCGCGCCGTTCACCTTCGCGCCGAGCGGGGTGAGCACCAGCGCGAGCATCGCCAGCGTGACCAGCATCAGCATCGGCGAGAGGGACCTGATCCGCCGCAACGGAATCCGCAGCCCCGCCCACAGCGCGACCAGGCCGATGAGGACGAAGATGATGTGCTTCTGGAAGGTGCTGTACACGCCGCCCGGCTGCGCGGAGGACGCCGACAGCACCATGATGACGCCGAGCAGCGTGAGCAGGCCGCACAGCGCGAGCACGAGGTGGAACGACGCCAGCGGCCGGGACAGCCAGCCGACGATCGCGACCGGAACCCGGCTTCGTCTGTTCCGTGTCGTAGCCACCCGAGCACCGCCGTCCGCCGATTCTTTCGGCGCGGGAAAGAACGCGCCGGGCCGATTATGCCTGCTCTGTCCTGAAAGGACATTGAGGCGCGCGGAGTGTCCGTGGTCTCATTCGCGGTGCTGAAGCTATTTCACGAGTTATTTCACGCACGGGATTCCGCCTCCGCTCAACGCCGGAGGGGGAGCGGGGGTGGTGTTTCCGTGCGCCAGCGGGGTGACGTACGCGGCCGGGCTCGGCACCGGCGCTCCGCTGAGCAGTTGCGCGACCAGGGACTGGATTTGCGCGGTATTGACGAAGTTGACGTCTTCACCGGACGGGCTCTTGCCGAAATGGTCCACCGGAAGGGTCACGAAACTGACATTTCCACCGGTCAGGCTGGACGCCTGTTTCGCGAGCGCGAGCAGGTCCAGTGAACTGTCGACCGCGGTGTTCTGCTTCGCGACGTCCAGAATTCCCTGGAGTTTCGCCGGATTCGTGAAGGTCCCGCCCTGTTTGAGCTGATACGCGAGCGAGGAGATGAACGCCTGCTGCCTGCGTTCGCGGTCGAGGTCGGTGAAATTGAGCGACGGATGCACGTAGTCCCGGC
The DNA here is from genome assembly GCF_042754125.1 of Amycolatopsis sp. NPDC059235. Taxonomy (NCBI): domain Bacteria; kingdom Bacillati; phylum Actinomycetota; class Actinomycetes; order Pseudonocardiales; family Pseudonocardiaceae; genus Amycolatopsis; species Amycolatopsis sp. NPDC059235. The sequence goes on along the minus strand of NZ_JBHZAG010000043.1, from coordinate 9,239 downwards.
GCTGCCGGACGAACTCGACGGCCTGCTCGGCGCTGATTTCCTGCTGGCCGGCGTGGAAGTTCGCGCCCGAGTAGCTGTCCTGGGTGTCCTCGTTGAGGCACACCGTGATCGGCTGCACGACCTGGGCGATCTCGAAGAACGCGACCAGGGTGACCTCGACGAAATGGTCGATCGGGACGTCGCCGAGGAATTTCCGGACGGTGTCGATTTCCGCGCGCCGGCCCGCGTCCCGCGCCTGCTGCTCGCGCTGGGATTTGTCGGTGACGTTCTGCTGGACGAGCTGTTTGGCCTTTTCGTCGAACGCCAGCCCGTAGGCCTGTTTGATCTTGCCCTTGCACACGTTGTCCGGGCAGCCCGCCAGCGGAACGTAATCGTCGCGCGGAATCGAGATCGACGTCGCCTTGCCGCCGTTGCCGGGGACGTGCAGCAGCATCAGCACATTGGCGTTGTAGCCGCCGTCCTGCTGATCGCCGGCGTGCAGCGAGTCGTAGATGTTCTTCGGCAGCGGGTTGCCGTTCTCGTCGAGCCGTGAATCGAGGCCCATGATGAGGATGTTGGTGTCGCCGCCGCTGGAGGTCGACTGCCCGTCGAGCACGTCGGACACCTGCAGCCCGGACACGATGCCGTTGTAGGCCGCCCAGCCGTAGCCGGTCAGCGAAAGCGTCAGCGCGGCCGCGAGCGACAGCGCGACCCGGCCGGTGATCCGCCGTCGCCGAGCCGCGGCGCGAGCGGCGACACCGCGTGCCGCCGCACCTCGGGATGCGGCGGCGCGTCTGTCGTTGGGGTCGGTCATCAGGCCTTCCGGTGCCGGGGCGTCACGGTTACCCACTGTTGTGCACACTCGCTGTGTACACGCTGAGAAGTAGTCTCACGCAGAGTTAACCCAGAGCCAGTTGGACGAGCTTCACGATGACGAGCGCCATCGCCAGGAGCAGATACGTGCGCAGCGCGGTCAGCCCGATCTTGCGCCCGGTCGACATCTCCGGCGGCGGCAAGTACTGCAGCGGCGGCATCCGCCACTCCGCGCGCCCGGTGCGATCGATCGGCGCGGCGTTCCGGCGGCGGCGAAGCAGCGCGTACCCGGCTGTCAGCACGCCGATCCCGCCACTGACCGCCATGATCAGGAAAATCTGGTCCGCGCTGATGTCCGGGAACAGCACCGCCGCGGTGAGGATCACCGACAGCACCACGAGCACCCCGACCACCACGGAGGTGAACAGGTTGGTGAGCCGTCCGTTGACCCACGGCCCTAGCACCGCTTTGTCGTTGCAGAGCAGCAACAGGAACACCGTCGCCGACGGCAGCAGCACTCCGGCGAGCGTCTGCACTCCGGTGGTGAGCAGGCCGAGCGGCGAGCCCGGGATGAGCACGATGGTGGCCGACAGCGCGACGAGACCGGCGTACACCGCGTAGAAGCCCTTCGCGTGCCGCGCCCCGCGATGCAGCGAGTGCTTCATCCCGAAGACGTCACCGATCGCGTACGCGCTCGAGAGCGACACAGCGAACGCCCCGACGATCGAAGCGTCCAGCAGCGCGACTGCGAACAGCGCGCCTGCTGTACGTCCCGCGTAAGCCTCGATGCCGTCCGTGACGCCAGCCGTGTCCGTGAAGGACGTGCCGGCACCGGCGAAGGCCGCCGACGCGATGCCCATGATCGCGGCCGCGCCGACCATCACCACGACCAGGCCGATCCACAGGTCCGCCTTCTCGTACCGCATGAACCGCGGCGTGATGCGCTTGTCGATCACGTAGGACTGCTGGAAGAACAGCTGCCACGGCGCGACCGTGGTGCCGACGATCGCGATGATCAGCAGCATCAGCTCGGCCATCCCGCCAGGTCCGGCGGGCATCGTGGGCACCAGCCCGCCGAGCATTTCCGCCGGCGCCGGGTGCGCGAACACGTACACCGGGATCAGCGTCAGCGAACCGAGGCAGAAGAAGATCGCGATCCGCTCGAACCGCCGGAAGCTGCCGGTGAACGCGGCCCCGATGATGACGACCGCGGCCAGCACCACCGACGGAACTGTCGGCAGACCGAGGTAGCGCGTCGCCATGGTGATGCCGATGAACTCGGTGACCAGCGTCAGCGCGTTGAGCAGGAACAGGTCGATCACCGAGAACGCGCCCCAGAACTTGCCGAAGCGTTCGAGGATCAGCCGGGCGTGCCCGACGCCGGTGACCGCGCCGAGGCGCAGCACCATTTCCTGGTTCACGTACAGCACCGGGACGAGCAGCAGGAGGGTCCAGAGCAGTTTCGGGCCGTAGTTCTGCCCGGCCTGGCCGTAGGTCGCGAACGCGCCGGCGTCGTTGTCGCCGACCAGCACGATCAACCCCGGCCCGACGATCGCGAGCAGGGTCTTGAGCTTGGCGGACAGGCCGGTCCGGGGCGCGGAATCGCCCGCTTTGATGGTGCCGAGCGCGCCGCGGATGTCGCCGACGTGCTGCTCGTCGAGGACGGCGGAGGTGCGCCGGTCGATGCTTACGGTGGTGTCGGTGGTCATGACGAGCACTCCCTTCGGCCCTCTTCCAGGCCGATCAGGGCACCCGCGACCGCCGGTTTCCGCGCACGATGACGACCCCGTCCGGCGCGGGCCGGACGGGCGGGGAAACCGGGATCAGCCGGGGATGCCGGAAGGTGGGGACAATCCGGGGTCCGGGGGCGTACTTCGCCCCGGGCTCGTATCGCTCATCGCCCTCACCTCCCCGTGGCTCGCGTCCGGCTTCCGGTTTTCTGGGCAGGGACATCCCGCCCTGGAACCACTCAACGCCATCCGCCGGATAACTGTCAAGCACTTGTACAAGTGTTGTAGTCATCAATGTGACCCAGGTCACTGTCGAGGTAATGTCGAGAACCCCGCCGCGGCTCCGTCCCCGCAGCACCTGGCCGCACGACGCGGCTGCCCGACGAGAAGGAGACCGCCATGGAACCGCAGGAAGTCGCCGAGGTCCTGAACCGCCCGCTCAGCCGCGAACTGCTCGCCCGCGACCTGACCCGGCTGGCCTACGTCGCGAAGGACGGCACGCCGCGCAGCATCCCGATCTCGTTCAGCTGGAACGGTACCGAGATTGTCCTGTGCACCACCAAAAACTCCGCGAAACTGCACGCGCTGCGGGCGAACCCGATGGTCGCGCTGACCATCGACACCGAAGTGCACCCGCCGAAGATCCTGCTCCTGCGGGGCCGCGCCGAACTGGACTACACCGACGGGATCCCGGACGAGTTCCTGGAAATGAACGGTTCCTACGAGATCACGCCCGAGCAGCGCGTCGAATGGGAAGCCGAGATCCGCTCCCTGTACGCGGAGGGCATGGTCCGCATCGTCGTCACCCCGACCTGGGCGAAGCTCATCGACTTCGAGACCACGCTGCCGTCCGCGGTCGAGGAGTTGGTGCGACGCCGGGCTGCCGACTCGGAAAGCCCCGCCGTCACCGGCTGATCCACTACACTGAATCGCCTACACGCGAACGTGATTCCCTCCACGCGCGAAGGCGGAGCGCATGATCCTGGTGACGGGTGCGAGCGGCAATGTGGGATCAGCGCTGGTCGCGCAACTGCGCGCGGCCGAGGTGCCGTTCCGCGCCGCCTATCATTCCCCGGAAAAGGCAAGGAAAGCCGCCGCCGCCGGAATCGACGCGATCACCGTCGAAATGTCCGATCCGGCCACCGTGCAACCAGCGCTGGCCGGAGTGTCGAAGGTGTTCCTGCTCGGCGCGATGAGCCCAGGACAGACCGGCAATGAGTCCAATGTGGTCGAAGCCGCGGTGTCCGCCGGGGTCACGCACGTGGTGAAACAATCGTTGTGGCGGGCCGATGAGGAACTCACGCCGATCGCCCGCTTGCACCGTCCGGTCGAACGGATGCTGGAGACGTCTCCGCTGTCGTGGACCTTTCTCCGGGCGAACTTCTACCTGCAAGCATTCTCGGGAAACTGGTCCGGAACCATCCGGTCCGGAAACTTCTTCGCCAGCCCCCTTATTCGCGGCCCGATCGCATTCGTGGACGCCGAAGACATCGCCCGCGTTGCTTTTCGCGCCCTGACCGAGGATGGTCACGCAGGCAAGGCGTACGCCCTCAGCGGCCCCGAGGCACTGACGTACGACGAGGCCGCGGCTGTGCTGTCGGAAGTGCTGGGCCGTCCGATCGCGTACCGCGGAATGTCGAACGAGCAAGCGCTTTCGGCGTTGGCTGAGTCTGGGATGTCGTCGTTTCATGCCAAGGCTCTGGTCGAGGTGTGCAATACGTATCTGGACGGCGGCGCGGAGACCGTAACGTCGACGGTCGAGAAGGTCACCGGTCGGAGGCCGCGGAGTCTCCGCGAGTTCGTGACGGCGCATCGGCAGTGCTTCGAGTAAGCACCGGGCGGTTGTCCATTGTGGACTCTGCTAAACGGCGGCCTTCCCGCTGTAAGCGTTGAGAACCTCGGGCAACGAACCGTGCTGCCTCACCTGTCCCTCGTCCATCCACAGTGCGGTGTCGCAGAACTCCGCGAGCATCTCCTCGGAGTGATTCGCGAACACCAGAATCCCCGACCGCTTCACCAGGTCCCGGAGCCGATCGCGCGCCTTGGCGAGAAACGCCGCGTCGACCGCGCCCAGCCCCTCGTCGAGCAGCAGAATCTCCGGGTCGATCGTGGTCACCACGCCGAGCGCGAGCCGCACCCGCATGCCGGCCGAGTACGTGCGCAACGGCAGCTGCAGGTAGTCGCCAAGCTCGGTGAACTCCGCGATGTCCTCGACCCGCTTCAGCATCTGCCGTCGGCTCATCCCCAGAAACAACCCCTGGACCAGGATGTTCTCCCGGCCAGACTCGCCCGGATCCAGCCCGACCCCCAGATCGAACACCGGCGCGACCCGCCCGCTCACTTTTCGGACGCCGCGGGTCGGCTCGTAAATCCCGGACAGCAACCGCAACAACGTGGACTTCCCGGCCCCGTTGTGCCCCACCAGCCCGACGCGATCGCCCTCGCCGAGCCGGAACGACACGTCCTGCAACGCCTCGATCACCGGCACCTTCGCCTCGGTGCCGATCCTCCCACCGACTTTCCCGAGCACGCGCTTCTTCAACGACCGAGTCTTGGCGTCGAAGATCGGAAAGTCGACGTAGGCGTTGCGTACCTCGATGCTGACCATGATCCCTCCCCAGATGCGAATGGAAACTACCATTCGCATCTGGCCGGTGGCCAGGTAAGGTGCCCCGGGTGAGCGAGATCAGCGAGGGCTTCCGCCCGCCGCAACAAGCGCGCAGCCGAGCTTCGCTGCAGAAAGTCCTGGCCGCCGCCGAGAAGGTGCTGGCCGTGCAGGGCTTGGAGTCGTTCACCGTCGCCGCGGTGGCCACCCAAGCCGGGATGTCGGTCGGCGCGATCTACCGCCGCTTCGAGGGCAAGGAACAGCTGCTGTACGCCGTCAAGGACCAGCTGCTGAGCCAACTGGAGGTGGCCGTCCGAGACGCCCTCCGCTCAGCGCCACCCGACCTTCGCTCGATCTTCGACGCCTTCGTGGCTGCTCTGGCGCGTACGTTCCAGGAACACGACCGGATCTTCCCGGAACTCCTGGACGCCCAACGCTCCGACGGCCGGGACCGCGGCCTCGCCGCCCTGTCCGCGATCCAGGACGCCCTGCTGGAAGCCGTGTCTTCATTGACCGAGTCCAGCGAGGCGAGAATGGCGGCCCGAACGATCATCGGCGCCTGCGTCCACCGCGCCGCGACCAGCAGATTCTGGCCGGACGACCGCTCCTGGGAGACGTGGGCAGCAGAGGCGGCGGAAATGGCACTGGCGTACCTGACTTCACCAGCCGCAGCCCCGTCTCCAGGCCCCGCTAGGATGTAGGCTGCAGCGCGCGACTGCCCTCGTAGCTCAGGGGATAGAGCACGGCTCTCCTAAAGCCGGTGTCGCAGGTTCGAATCCTGCCGGGGGCACATTCTGCGACCAGCGAAAACTTGCCCTTGGCCAGCGCAAAGTCTGGCCAAGGGCAAGCTTGCAATAGGCGGTTGAGAGCGCCTCGGAGCGGTAGATCGCGGCTCATTGTGCCGAGGCTGTGCCGAAGTCCTCGCCTCGCCCGTGCCCGAGGGCTCGTTGAATCTTCGCCCTCGACACGCGGTCTCGGCCGTCGACGCACTTCGCGTAGACCTGCATAAGCACCTCGACTGAGTGCCCTGCCCACTCGGCGACGTCCGTCGGGTCGATGCCCGCGTTGAGCCATGTCGAGACAGCCGCGTGCCGGAGATCGTATGGACGGCCAACCAACGGGCTCGCAGCAACGGACTCTGTGAACGTCGCCTTGCGAGCGCTGCGCCACACGCGATGCCAGGTGATGGCAGGGACCTCCTTTCCACTGACCCCTACGAACAGCTCGCCGGCCGGGCCCGTCCCGAACTTGCTGACGTGTTCGCGCAGGATGGCCGTCAGCTCGGGAGGGCAGGGGACTGGACGCCCTTCTCCTTGCTCGCGATGCTTGAGTCCTCGACGGTCCCGCGGTTTTCCGCTGTCCGTCCAGGCGCTCCCGGCGTGGGGCGTGGCTTCCTCGACGAAGATCTCCCCCCAATCGTGAACCCACTTCTCGTGCTCGTCATCCCAGGACGGCTCGGGAAGCTTGAGGTTCTTGACGTTCAGGTTGATTGCCTCCTCCGGTCGCAGCGCGGCGAAGTACATTGCGGCATAGCACGCGTACAGTCGTGGGCCGCTGCGTTTCGTGCCTTTGATCTCTCGGAGAAGCGTTCGCGCTTGAATCGGGTTGGCCACGCGTCGCCGATCGATCGCCCGGGACGGTTTGGGAGCGGTCCACTTGATGGCTGCCACAGGGTTCCGCGAAAGCCAACCTCTTTCCCCGCAGTAGTTCAGGAAGTTGTTGAGGATCATGCGGCGCTGTCGAGCCACGCTGCGTGCAAGAGGCTTTCCGTCGCGCTTGGAAACGACTGCATCGTGCAGCTTCCGGGCGACGTCAGGTTCTAGGACATTGGCAAGAGGCGGCGCGTTGCGTTTGATCCAACGCAGGGTCGCCTCGATATCCTCCGGCTTATCGGCTTGTTCGCGACGATTGCTGTTGAGCACCCAGTTATTGAGTGTCGACCTGATGAGTGCTTCTCGGGGCCTCCCTGATTCCTCGTCGAGCATCACGGCGGTGGCCGGTGTCAGCGACGCGGCGATCGTTTGACGGTAGGTTGCCGCGGCTTTGGGCCATTTCATGTCGACGTACTGAACAACCGCTTCGTACCAAGAAACGGAATTCGCAATGCGAACCATCGACACAGGTAGGCCGTCCGACAGGCGGAACGCCTCGCCTTTGCTCGCTGCAGATTGCAGGTCGGACCGGAAACTTTTTGCAAGGCCGACGTGCGTGAACGGCTCCTTGAACGGCGGAAGCTTGGCGACCTTCCATCGCACCCAGTAGGTGGTCTTGCGCTTGCCCTTGTAGATGTCGATGCCCCAGATTCGGACGTCGAACGTTGTTTCCGAGTAGCTCAAGCCGCCTCCTCGTGTTCGTCGAGCCACCGGGCGTATTCGGCGGCGCGGATGCGAATGTCGCCATTGGGCAACTTCAAGCAGCGCGGCGCACGTCCTTTCATGCGCCATTCGTGGAAGGTCCGGCGTGAGATGTCAAGATCAAGGCATATGTCGGCGATGGTGAGGTGCTTGCGCGAGGTGCTCATCAGAAGTCCTTTCGCTTTGACGGCGGTCGGGCCCGCGTCGATCGCCGCGGTTTATGCGGTGTGGTGGCCGTTGTTTCGCCATGGCGAGGTGTGGCGTTCGCGGGTTGCGTGGCGGTGGCGGGCGGGGCCGCGTTCGGCGGCGGTGTGCCCGCCCCAGGTTCCGTCGTTTTCGTGGCGGATCGCCCAGTCGAGGCAGGCTGTCGCGACGGGGCAGCGGGCGCAGATTCGTTTGGCATGGCTGGCTCGTTCGGTGTCGTTCGGGGACACGGGCCAGAACAGTTCCGGGTCTTCTCCGGCGCAGGCGGGAGTGTCGTCGCCGAAGCGTGCGTGCAGATCGGCCAGGCGGGCGGCGTCGAGCACGGCCGAGAGTCGGGTGCGGCGTGAGGGCATGGCGTATCCGGCCTCCGGTTCAGGTGCGGAGCGAGCGTGTCCGGCGGGTCGCTCGTCGTCGGGACGGACAGGGCTCGATGGTTACGGCGCGTATTGGGTTGCGGGTGGGCTGGCAGGAGGGGGGCGGGGTGGTGAGCGAGGGAGGGCGAAACCAAACCCCGCAACCCCGCAAACCCCGCAAAATTGGTCTGGAGCTGGGGATCTTTCTGCGGGGTATGGAGTGGAGGGACCAGACTGCAAACCCCGCAAACCCCGCAAGTTGCGGGGTTTGCGGGGTTTGGTGAAGGGAGTGGGTTGAGCAAACCCCGCAGACTCCGCCGTGTCGTTTCCGCAGTTCAGAACCTGTTTCTCTGGGACTCTGCGGGGTTTGCGGGGTTTGCGGGGTTTGTTTCCGAGGTCAGCTCGAATCGGCCCGGTGTTCGACGCGGTAGACGTTGATTTTGCTGTGGCTGTCGGTGGCGCTGCGTAACACTTTGTCGCCGCGCCACCGGTCCACCTGCCCTGCCAGCCTCTTTCCCAGCGCCTTGGCCGAGAGGGGCTTGCCGGTGATCGTGGCCGGGAACGTTCCCTTCCACTGGTCCGGTGCGCCGTACTCGGGTTCGGCCCCGGCGCGGAGTTGTTGCGCGGTTTGGGGTTCTTCGGCGTAGAGGTGGTGCCAGGTGGACAGGAACGCGTACCACTCGGCGTGGTCGTCGTCCAGGTCGCGGCCGGCGTCGGCGTTGCCGAGAAACCCGTCGATGCCGTGGTGGGCGAGGAACCCGCCGAGGTACTGGGCCCAGCGGGTGAACTGCCGCATCTGCGGGACGTCGGTGGCGATCGGCGCTCCGTTCGCGGTCCAGTCCAGCACCAGCGTCAGCACGTGGCGCAGCACCTCGGCGCGGTTGCGCGGGTCGAGGATCCAGCTGTCCAGGTGCGGGATGGTGAACCCGGTCCGGGCTTCCGGGCGTGGGCAGTCGGGATTGAGCCGCACCCACACCGTCCGCGAGGCCATGTCGCCGCCGGTGCGCAGGTTGTTGCCGGTGGCCAGCCATACCCTGTCGTTGGGGAAGTTGGCCGCGGTGTTCGAGCCGAGTTTCCGGTCGGTCCAGGTGCGTTCGGTCACCAGCCGCGCGAGCACGGCGCTGTTGACCACTTCGCCTTCGGTGAGGTTGTCGAACACCACGACTCCGACCGAGTCGCCCAGCACCGTGGTGATCGACTT
>NZ_JBHZAG010000042.1:0-77221 GCF_042754125.1 Amycolatopsis sp. NPDC059235 | reverse complement strand
CACGGGTACTATTCGACGTCCTTTAGGGGCTCCTTGAGGGAATCAGATTCCCTCAAGGAGCCCTTCACGGACTGCTGCGGCAATGCCAGGGCCGACGCGGGCGGCGGTCGCCCGGTTTGCCGTCCGTGAGGGGAACCCTGAGGGAATCAGAGTCCCTCGGGGTTCCCCTCACGGACTCGCGGAAAGAGCGCCCGGGGAATCGATTTCCCGGCGTTAAGACTTGCCGAGTCCGAGCAGCGTGTCCAGGTCGATCCGGCCGCCGGCGGCGTCGCGGATCGCGCGCATCGCTTCGGCGGACGCGAGCCGTTCCCCGTGCTGGTCGGCGTGCGCGCGCAGCAGATTCCCGATGTGCCGTTCCGGGACTGTCCACGTGGGCCAGCGGCGGCGGGCGATCGTGGCGAGTTCGGCGAAGTCCGGCGTGCCCGCGCTCGCGGTCGCGTCGAGCAGCCAGTGCAGGTAAGTGCGCAGCACCGCGACCGGGAAACTGCCCGGATGGCTGAGCCCGCCGTGTCCCGGCACGAAGGTGCGGACGTCCGGGAACATTTTGTCGAGCCAGTCCAGCGCGGTCAGCCAGCCGGGGATCGAACCGTGCACGGCGAACGGCGTCGACCCGACCGACAGCAGATCGCCGGTGAAGAGCGTCCCGGTGCGAGGTTCGAACAACACGAGGTCGCCGTCGGTGTGCGCGGTCCCGGGAAATGGGACGACCTCCACGACCACACCGCCGAGATCGACCTCGACCGGTTCGATCACCGCGTGCACCGCCTCCGGCCGCGGCGCCTCGAGCTTGCCCCAGTTCGCGCAGGCGAAGATCTCCTCGTTGCACTGCGGGCCGGACCGGATGATCGGCACCGCGGTGGGCGCGGCGAGGATCCGGCCGCCGTTGCGCAGCGCGACGCCCGCGCCGTTGTGGTGGGTGCCGTGCGCGTGGGTCAGCACGAGCGTGAGCGGCATTTCGACGGTCGAGTACTTGCGGACGTCGCTGACCAGGTCGAGCGTGTCGCGTTCGGTGCCGCAGGTGTCGACGAGCAGAACCCCTTCGCGGCCCCGGATCCAGCCGCAATTGGACACCATCCAGTCGCTCGGGCTGCGCACGTAAGCGACGACGCTCGGGTCGGAATACCGGAGCGGGACGATATTGCGCCTGATGACGGGCATGGGATCCCCTCGTTGGCCACCGGACGGGAATTGATCACCGGAATGGTATAGACCAAGTCACCTGCTGTCAGCGGGGTGGAGACCACGCTCACGCACGTGGTCCGCCGCGGTTCTCGCCCGTCCCGTTCCGCCCAGCTTCGCGCGCATCGTTGCCCCCGGCTCCGTCGGTGCCCGACAGCGTATACCCCGAGGCCACGGTTTTCTCGATGGTCCACAGAGGACTGGATTAGGGGTTGCTCACGTCCGGTAATCGCCGAATACCGGCAGTGAGACCGGCCGCGCCCAATGCCACGGATTTCGCGCCGTGCCGGGACAGCCGCACGGACACCGGTTTCCCGGACAGCAGCGGCCGTTCCTCCAGCGCTTCGCGCACCGGCTTCTCCAGCAGCGTCCAGGAGTTGACCACTGAACCGCCGAGTACGCAGGTCGCGAGGCCGAGCAGCCCGGCGGCGTGCGCGACCGCCTGGCCAAGGAACCGGCCCGCGTCCGTGAACACCGCTTGGGCGGCGTGATCCCCGGCGAGTGCTTCGGCGGCGACGTCCTCCGCGGCGAGGGTCCGGCCGGTCGCCTCGGCGTAGCGGCGGGTCAACGCCCGGCCCGCGGCGTACGCCTCAAGGTGTCCGATCTGCCCGCAAGTGCAGCGTTCCTCCCCGTAGCGGCCGACATGCCCGATCTCGCCCGCGCCGGTCGCACCGCCGTACAGCAGCCGTCCGTCGACGAACAGCGCGCCGCCGACGCCGGTGCCGACCGCGACACCGAGCACGTTCCGCTCGCCCGGCAGCAGTTCGCCGAGCAGGAACCCGTCGACGTCGTTCACGGTGCGCACGGGCACCCCGCCGAGCCGCGCGGACAGCTCGGCGTTGACCGGCGTACCCGCCCATCCCGTGAACGAATCGCCGGTGACCAGCACTGTTCCGGTCACCGGGTCAACGACGCCCGCCGCGCCGACGCCGACCCCGGCGAGCGCCGCGTGGTCCGGCACCAGCGAGCTGACCAGCTCCGCGGCTCGGTCGAGGATCGCCGCGCCGCCCCGGTGCGATTCGGACGGCGCGGACGCCGACCCCAGTTCCCTGCCTTCCTCGTCGCACACCACCACCAGGGTTTTCGTCCCGCCGATGTCGACTCCGGCCCGCAACTCCGTCACGCCGCGGGGTCCGCGCCGGCCAGCGCCTCGCGCCGGCTCCGCTGCAGCTGCGGGTCCGGCACCGGCGAGGACAGCAGCAACGCTTGCGTGTACGGGTGTTCCGGAGTGCGCAACACCGTTTCCGCCGGGCCTTCCTCCACCAGTTCGCCCGCGCGCAGCACCGCCACCCGGTCGCACAGGCTGTCGACCACCGCGAGGTCGTGGCTCACGAACAGGCAGCCGAAACCGAACTCGCGATGCAGCCGCCGGAACACCTCCAGCACCGCTGCCTGCACGGATACGTCCAGCGCGCTCGTCGGCTCGTCCGCGATCAGCAGCTTCGGGCCCAGCACGAGGGCGCGGGCGAGGCTCACGCGCTGGCGCTGCCCGCCGGACAGCTCGTGCCCGTACCGGCCCAGCAAGCTTTCCGGCAACTCCACCGCGTCGAGCAGTTCCCGCACCCGCCGCTGGCGCTCGCCGCGGCCGGTCGAGGTGTGGACCACCAGCGGTTCGGCGACGGTCTGTGCGACCGTCATCCGCGGGTCGAGCGACGACGCCGGGTCTTGGAACACCGCGCCGATCTGCCGCCGGACCGCCCGCGCGGACCGCCCGGTGCCTTTCGGCAGCGGCCCGCCGAGCACCTCGACGGTCCCGGATTTCGGCGTGACCAGGCCAAGCGCACAGTTGCCGAGCGTCGTTTTCCCCGAACCGGATTCGCCGACCAGCCCGACGATCTCACCGGGTGAGACGGACAGGGAAACGTCGTTTACCACCTGCCGTCCTCCGTACTCGACCACCACCTTCGACAGCGCGAGCACCGGTTTCCGGGTTTCTTCGGCGGCCGCGTCGTGGGCGAACGAACCCAGTTGCGGAACCGCGGCCAGCAGTTCCCGGGTGTAATCCGCCTTCGGCGTGGCGAACAGTTCCGCCGCCGGAGCTTCTTCCACGAGCTTTCCGTGGCGCAACACCGCGACGCGGTCCGCGACATCGGCGACGACACCCATGTTGTGCGTGATCAGCAGCGTCGCGGTGCCTTCGTGTTCGCGGATATCGCGCAGCAGGTCGAGAATCTGCTGCTGCACCGTGACGTCGAGGGCGGTGGTCGGCTCGTCCGCGATGATCAGTTTCGGTCCGGCCGCGAGGGCGATCGCGATCATCACGCGCTGCCGCAAACCGCCGGACAGTTCATGCGGGTATTGCTTCAGCCGCGCGGCCGGTTCTGGCACGCCGACTCGGTCGAGCAGTTCGGCACACCGGTCGTAATAGCGGCGGTGCCGCAGCTTCTCCGGGTCGTGGTTGCGGATCGCCTCCGCGAGCTGGAAACCGATGGTCCGCAACGGGTTCAGCGCGGTCATCGGTTCCTGGAACACCATCCCGGCCGCCGGGCCGCGCAGTTTCCGCAGGTCTTCGCCGCGCAGGTCGAGCACGTTCTGTCCGGCCAGTTCGATCGACCCGGTGACCTGCGCGGAATCCGGCAGCAGCCCGAGCACCGCGAGTGCCGCCGTGCTCTTGCCGGAACCGGACTCGCCGACCACCGCCACGATCTCGCCGGGCGCGACCGACAGGCTCAGCCCGTCGACCGCCGCCGAACCGTCCGCATAGGACACCCGCAGGTCGCGGATGTCCAGCACTGCTTCGCTCATCGTCGCCCCTTCACCGCGAACGCGTCGCGCAGCCCGTCGCCGAGGAAGTTGATCGCGCACACCACCAGCACGATCGCGATGCCCGGCGGCAGGATCAGCCACCACGCGCCGTCGAAGGTGTAGGTAATTCCTTTAGACAGCATGGCTCCCCAGTCGGTATCGGGGGCGGGCACGCCGAGCCCGAGGAAGCTGACGTACGCCACGAGCAGGATCGCGTCGGCGATCTGGAACGTCGCGTTCACCACCACGGTGCCGATCGCGTTGGGAATGATGTGCCGGAACACCACGCGCGTGCGGCTCGCGCCGAGCACGGTGATCGCCCGGATGTAATCGCGTTCGCGCAGGCTCACCGTTTCCGCGCGCATCAGCCGCGCGGGCACCAGCCACGACACCGCGCCGATCAGCAGCGCCAGCACGCCGACGCTCGGCGTCACCAGCGTCGCGGCCACCAGCAGCAGGAACAGCGCAGGGATCGCGACGCCGGTGTCGACGATCCGCATCAGCACGGTGTCCAGCCAGCCGCCGGTGTACCCGGCGACCGCGCCCCACACCGCGCCGATCGCGGTCGCGATCAGCCCGGCGAGCACGCCGATCACCAGCGACGTCCGGCCGGCGACCATGAGCCTGCCGAGCACGTCGTAGCCGAGGTCGTCGGTGCCGAGCAGATGCCCTCCGCTGGGGCCGAGCCGCGCCGAGGCCAAGTCGGTGTGGGACTGGTCGGTGCCGTAGAACAGCGGCCCGAGGAAACAGAACGCCACGACGAGCAGCAGCAGGACCGCGCCCGCCACGGCGGACTTGCGGGCAAACAGCCGCGAAAGGACAGTCACGACCGCGCTCCCTTCACCCGCACCCGCGGGTCGATCGCCAGCTGGATCAGGTCCGCGAGCAGGGAACCGAGCACGGTCGCGATGGCGATCACGAGCACGACGCCCAGCAGCACCGGGAAATCGGCGGTGCGGGTCGCGGTCCAGAACAGCAGGCCGATGCCGGGGTAGTTGAACATCGATTCGACGACTAGCGAACCGCCGAAGACCACCGGCACGTAGTAACCGAGCATGGAGACCACCGAGGTCAGCGAGTTCGGCCAGACGTGCCGCCAGATGATCGTGCGCTCCGGTGTCCCCTTGGCCCGCGCGGTGCGCACGAAGTCCTCGGACAGGCTGTCCAGAGTGGACGCTCGCATGTACCGGCTGAACGCGGCGAGCGCGGCTCCGGTTCCGGCGAGCACCGGCAGGACCAGCGCGCCCGGTTGCGACAGCAGTTCGCCGATCGTTTCGCCCTGTGCGGCTTGCGCCGGGAACCATGGCAGGACCTGCGCGAACAGGATGATCAGCACCAGTGACAGGAAGAACACCGGCGTCGCGTAGAGCACGAACGTGACGGCCGTGGTGAGCAGATCCGCGGTACGGCCGCGGCGAAACGCTTGCCAGACACCGAGCGGTAGCGCGACGAGAATCGCGAGCGCGGTGGACAACACGGTGAGCAGCAGGGTTTTCGGCATCCGCTCGGCCAGCAGCGTGCTCACCGGCGAGTTCTGCGTGTACGACTCGCCGAGGTCGCCTTGCAGCAACCGCAGCAGGTAATCCCAATACTGCACCGGAAGCGGCTGGTCGAAGCCTTGCGCGTGGTTGAACGCGGCGATCTGCGCCTCGGTGGCTTTCACGCCGAGCACGCCGCGAGCCGGGCCGCCGGGAAGCAAGTGCAGCAGCACGAACGTCACCACGGTCACCAGCAGCACGACCACCACGGCCAGCACGAGCCGGCGGAGGATGTAGCGCGTCATGTCCTCACCTCGTCCAGAACCAGCGTTGCGGAAGCAGTTGCCCGGCCAACGGGTCCTGGGAAACGCCGTGCAGCGCGGTGTCGATCGCCGACACCTGATACGGCGGATTCGGCAGCCACAGCACCGGAAGCTGTTCGGCCAGGTAGGCGCTGTACTCGAGCATCGCTCCGTTGTCCGAGGCCAGGTTGGTGGCCGCGATCAGCTTGTCCACCTTCGGATCGGTGTAGCTGCCGAAGTTCGTGCCCGCACCGGACGCGAACAGCTCCTCGCCACTCGGGTTCGCCGAGAAGTACCAGCTGCCTTGCGTGCCGAAATAGGACAGCTGCCAGTCGCACGAGGGATCCTTCGACTCGCAGGCGGTTCCGTTGGCCAGCACGGTGTTCAGCGGCTGCGCGTTGATCTTCATCTCGATGCCGACCCTCGACAGCTCCGAGCGCAGTTCCTGCATGGTGCCGTCGGTTTCGTCGGAACCGGATTCGGTGAGCATGGTCAGCGAGAGCCGGGTGCCTTCGGCGATGCCCTCGCCGCATTTCGCCGGGTCCGCGCAGAGGAGGACGCCGTCGGAGCCGGGCTTCCAGCCGTGGTCGGCGAGCAACTGCTTCGACTTGTTCAGGTCGAACGGATACGGATTGGTCTTTTGCCTGGGCGACAGGTACTTCGTGTCATTGTCCTGCGGAACCGGGCCGTAGCCGACGCGGGCGGAACCGCGCCAGATCACCGAGGTGATGGCGTCCTGGTCGACCGCGTGCTGGATCGCCTGCCGCACGTACAGCTGGGAGAACACCTTGCCCAGCTTGGGATTGTGGAAGTTGTACGGCGAATATGTGATGGACCAGCCGGTCCACGGTTCGACCCGGTAGCCCTGCTCCTCCAGTTTCGGGCGCTGGCCGAGGTTCGACGTCGGCAGGTAGCCGTAGTCGACGCCGCCGGCGCGCAGCACGTTGTACTCCGCCGACGAACTGGTGAAGGTCAGGAACCGGACGGTGTCCAGCTTCGCCGGGTCCGGTCCGGTGTACTTCGGGTTCTTCCGCAGCGTCACCTCGCCGGACGTCGTGAAACTGGCCAAAGTGAACGGTCCATTCACGACCTTCCACAGTAGATTCGTCCCGTAGGTGCCGAGCTGTTTCGCTTGGCTGACCAGGAAATCGAAGACCTTCTTGGCGCCTTCCGGGGTGCGGTCGTGGTCGCCGACCGGGCCCGCGGCGCTCGTGCGGTCCCACGCGTGCGGCATCGGGACGATCAGGCTGAGCTGGTTGGCGGTGAACCAGTCCGGGTTGTACGCCTTGTCCAGGGTGAACGTGAACGTGCGGTCGTCCACGGCGTGGAAGCCGGTGATGCTGTCCGGGATCAGGCCCTTCGAGTACTTGCTCCAGTTGTCCTTGCCCGCGCGGGCGAGGTTGAGCCAGAACTCGACGTCGCGGCTGGTCATCGGCTCGCCGGTGGACCAGGTCAGCGGCTTGAGCGTAATGGTCACGGTCTTGCCGTCGGGGGAGTAGCGCGGCACGTTGGCGGCGCTCGCGGCGTCGTCGAGGGCGACCGAGCCCGAACTGGCGTCGTAGCTGTACAGGGGCACGTACATGGTGGACCGGATCATGCCGTTGTACGACCCGCTGTAGCCGGGGATCGAGAACGGCATGATCCAGTTCGGCGTCGCCGACGGCGGCATCGCGAACCGCACGGTGCCGCCGGTTTTCGGGGAGCCGGAACCGCCGCCGTGTGGTTCCCGGCTCGCCGCGCAGCCGGACAACGCCAGCGCGGCGGCGAGCGTGACCCCGAGTGCGGCGCACCACGGGCGTCGAGCCATTCGCATCACTTCCAACAACTCTGATGAAAGACCAGTGCCAGGTGCTATGCGGTGTCCTGGCTGTCGGGTAATCTCGCACGAGAGACGGGAATTGCCAAGAGTCCTGTCGAACGGTTTAGTTACATCAGCTTTGATGAAAGAGGTGACGCGGTGGATCCGGCCGGACCGCTGCGGCTGTTGTGGCTGGTCGCGCACGGCCACGCGACGTCGCGCATGGACCTGGCGCGAGCGCTCGGGTTGCCGCAATCGACGGTGTCGGTGCGCACGCAGGCGCTGATGTCCGCCGGGGTGCTGAGCGAATCCGGCGAGGGCCGGTCCGCGGGCGGGCGGCGGCCGAAGCTGCTGTCGGTCAACGCGGAGTTCGGCCACGTCTGGGCCGCCGACGTCGGCACGCGGCACGTGCGGATCGGCGCGCTCGACATCGCGGGCAACCTGCTGGAGGTGCACGAACGGCCGCTGGACATCAGTCAAGAGCCGCGCGAACTGGTCGCCGGGCTTGCGGCCGCGGTGCGCGATGTCATGGCGGATGCGGATTGCCCGGGTCGCGCACTCGGTGTCGGCGTCGCGTTCCCCGGTCCGGTGGACGTCAACGCGGGCACCATCACGCTGCCGTCGCGGATGCCCGGCTGGCGCGGTTTCGCGGTGCGGGACGCGCTGGCGGAGCACTTCGAGCTGCCGGTGGTCGTGGACAACGACGCGAACATGCTGGCGCTGGGCGAATCCGTGTCCGGCGCGCCCGGTCGTACCTTGCTGGTGGTGAAGGCCGGTACCGGCATCGGTTCGGGAATCGTGCTGAGCGGCGAGCTTTATCGCGGACGGGCCGGGGTCGCGGGCGACATCAGCCACGTGCGCGTACCCGCCGCCGAGGATCAACCGTGCACCTGCGGGAATCGCGGCTGTCTGGAAGTGGTGGCCAGCGGTGCCGCGCTCGTCGCGCAATTGCAGGCGCAGGGCCTGAAGCTGGAGACCACCGCGCAGGTGATGGCTACCGCCGAGGACGGACATCCCGAAGCGACCACGGCCGTGCGGCGCGCCGGGCTGCGGCTCGGCGAGGTGCTGGCCACGGTGGTCAACTTCAGCAACCCGGACGAGGTGCTGCTCGGCGGCGCGCTGTCCGGTTCGGAAGCCTTCGTCGCGGCCGTGCGCGGTGCGCTGTACGAACGGTGTCTTCCCTTGGCTACCAGGGAACTGCGGATCGACCGGGTGCGTTTCGGTGCGGACGCGGGGCTTTACGGCGCGGGCGCGCTCGCGCTGGACGCGGTGTTCGAGCAAGCGATCAAACGGAGTGGACGATGAAGAAGCTGCGGGTCGGGATCACCGGAATCGCCATCGAATCGAGTACCTTCTCGCCGCATCGGTCCACTGTGGACGACTTCCGGATCTCGCGCGGCGACGATTTGCTGGCCCGGTACGACTTTCTGGGCGCGGACTGGGCTTCCGACGTCGAATGGGTGCCGCTGGTCGACGCCCGGTCGCTTCCCGGCGGCGCGGTCACCGAGGAGGCTTATGCCGAGCTGTCCGGGGAAATCCTGGACCGGTTGCGTTCGGCCGGTGAGCTGGACGGGCTGTTCTTCGACATCCACGGCGCGATGAGCGTGGTCGGGCGGTCCGATGTGGAGGCTTCGCTCGCACAGGAGATCCGTTCCATTCTCGGCCCGGACGTCCTGGTGTCGGCTTCGATGGACTTGCACGGCAACGTTTCCCGCGAGCTGGTCACCGCGCTGGACCTGATCACCTGCTACCGGATGGCCCCGCACGAGGACGCGTGGGAGACCCGCGAGCGGGCGGCGCGGAACCTGGTGTCGCGGCTGCGGTCCGGCGGCCGGCCGAAAAAGGCTTGGGTGCAGGTTCCGGTCCTGCTTCCGGGGGAGAAGACCAGCACCCGGCTCGAACCGGCGAAGAGCATTTACGCGGCGGTGGACGACGTCGAGGCGCTGGACGGAGTCCTCGACGCAGCGATCTGGGTCGGTTACGCGTGGGCCGACGAACCACGTTGCCAGGCCGCCGTAGTGGTGATGGGTGACGACGTTTCGGTGATCACTAAGGAAGCGGAGTATCTGGCCCAGTCCTATTGGGACGCTCGGCACGACTTCGCTTTCGTCGCCCCGACCGGCACGCTTCAGGAATGCCTCACGCAGGCGGTCGCTTCGAAATCGCGGCCGTTCTTCATCAGCGACTCCGGCGACAACCCGACCGCCGGCGGCGCCGGGGACACGTCGTGGAGCCTCGACGTCCTGCTGAACACTCCGGCCATTGTGGACTCTTCGCTGACCACTTTGTACGCGGCCATTGTGGACCCCGAAGCCGTCGCGACGGCGGTGGCAGCTGGCGTCGGTGCGACGATTTCCGTTGAGCTGGGAGGAAAAGTCGACTCCGGTCCGCATGGTCCGGTCGCGCTCACCGCGCAGGTGGCCGCGATCGACGCCGACGACCCGGTCGCCGGAACCGCGGTGGTGCTGGCCGTCGGCGGCCTGCGGGTGATCGTGACCGCGCGCCGCAAGCCGTATCACCTCGAATCCGACTTCCACGCGCTCGGCCTGCGCCCGCGCGAGGCGGACGTGGTGATCGTGAAGATCGGCTACCTCGAACCTGAGCTGTACGACATGGCCGCTGACTGGCTGCTGGCCCTCACGCCCGGCGGCGTCGACCAGGACCTGCTCCGCCTGGGCCACTCCGGCATCGTCCGGCCGATGTTCCCCTTCGACCCCGGCATGGCGGCCCCCTCGCTCACCCCTGAGGTCTTCTGAACACTTTGAGTAGTCAGCGCCGAGGCAATCCGTAATTCGCCTCGGCGCTGACCTGCATCTACCTCAGCTGACTTGACAGGCAGGCATTTGCCTGCCTTACTGTAAGTGTGCAACCCGACCTGGACAAAGTGTTCAAGGCGCTGGCGGATCCGACCCGCCGGTACCTGCTCGACCAGCTGCGCGAGGACAACGGGCAGACGCTGGGCGAGCTGTGCCGCCGGCTGGAGATGACGCGGCAGTCCGCGACCCAGCACCTCGCCGTGCTGGAGGCGGCGAATCTGGTGAGCAGCGTGCGCCGCGGCCGGGAAAAGCTGCACTACCTGAATCCGGTGCCGCTGCACGAGATGCAGGAGCGGTGGGTGGACCGGTTCGAGCAGCCGCGGCTGCGGATGCTCAGTGCCGTCAAACGTCGAGCAGAGGAAGCCATGAAGCCGAGTTTTGTGTATGTGACCTACATCCAGAGCACGCCGGAGAAGGTGTGGCACGCGCTCACCGACCCCGACCTGACCGGGCAGTACTGGGGCCACCGCAACGAATCCGACTGGAACAAGGGTTCGCGGTGGGCGCACGTGCGGACCGACGGGTCCGGGATCGCCGACGTCGAGGGCGAGGTCATCGAGGCGGTCCCGCCGAAGCGCCTGGTCACCACCTGGTTCGACCCGAACGGCCCGAAGGACCAGGAGCCGTCCCGCGCGACGTTCGACATCGAACAGCACGAGGGCATCGTCCGGCTGACCGTGACCCACGAGGACCTGCCGGACGAAAAGGCGCACCAGGACGTGTCGGGCGGCTGGGCGGCGGTGCTGTCGAACCTGAAGTCGCTGCTGGAGACCGGGCACGTGCTGCCGCAGGCTCCGTGGGAGATGCCGTGACCGCCGCGCGGCCCCGGGAATAGACCCGCGGCCAGGTTTGTTGGGGCCTTGTGAGCGCCGGTTTTCACCGGGAACCGCTCACGAGGCCCCTTTCGTGTTCGCAGTGCCAGTTGTGCGGCCGGAACCGATGCGCTACTCTCAGCGCATACCCCAGGAAGTCGGCCCCGCCGCCCAGGGGTTCCGCCCCCTCCGTCAGCGTGAGAGCACGCGACGAGGATCGGCGTCTTTCCCGAAGCCCGTCGCCTGACCCGCTTCGTCTCACTCCGGCGGTCCGCGTTTCCGCGTCGACTGTCACTGCTTCAAGGAGCCATAAACCATGACACAGCAAGGAATTCTCGACATCCACGGCAAGACCGCCGCACTGGGCTACACCCCCGGCGGCCCGTCCGTGCCGCTATCCCTGATCCGCACCCACGGCCTGCGCCGCGGCGACGAACTCGTCCTCGACGACGGCGACCTAGTCTCCGTCAACGGCCGCCCGCCCGGCGAAAAGCGCCCCGATTTCGACAAACTCACCCCCATCCACCCGAACCAGCGACTGGTCCTCGAAACCACTCGGCACCAGCTCACCACCCGCGTCCTGGATCTGGTCGCACCGCTGGGCAAAGGCCAACGCGCCCTGATCGTCGCCCCGCCGCGCACCGGAAAAACCACTGTGCTGCAGGCGATCGCGCAAGCGGTGGCGGTCAACCACCCGGAAGCACACCTCATGGTGCTGCTCGCCGACGAACGCCCCGAAGAAGTCACGGACATGACCCGCTCAGTCCACGGCGAGGTCGTCGCGTCCACCTTCGACCGCAAGCCGGCCGAACACACCGCCGTCGCCGAACTGGCTTTGGAACGCGCGAAACGCCTGGTCGAAACTGGCCGGGATGTCGTGCTGCTGCTGGATTCCCTGACCCGCCTCGGCCGCGCGTACAACCTGGCAGCCCGCACCTCCGGCCGCATCCTGTCCGGCGGCGTCGACGCCAGCGCGCTGCACCCGATGAAGAAAATCCTAGGCGCAGCAAGGAACATCGAGGACGGCGGCTCGCTCACCATCATCGCGACTGCCTTGGTGGGCACGGGTTCGCTGGCTGACACGGTGTTCTTCGAGGAGCTGAAGAGCACCGGAAACTCGGAACTCCGCCTGGACCGCATGCTCGCCGACCACCGCGTGTTCCCAGCCGTGGACTTCTTCGGCTCCGGCACCCGCCGCGACGAGCTGATCGTCCCGCCGCAGGAACTGGCCGTGATGAACGAAGTCCGCCGCGCCCTGTCCACCCAAGACCCGAAGCGGGCCGCGGAACAATTCCTGGACCAGGTCCGCACGACAAAGTCCAATGCGGAATTCATCGCGCGAGTCAACGCTTCGCTGACTGTTCCGTCCACAGTGGCCGCCTGAGTTGGAGACCGAACGCCTCCGCCTCACCCCGATCGGCCCGCACCTCGCCGATGAACTGTTCCGGCTGCATCAAGACCGCGGCATCGCCCGCTGGTACGGCAACTGGACCCGCGCCGACGCGGAAGCCCGCGCCGCGGAGATCGGCCGAAGCTGGCAACGCGACGGCGTCGGCAAATGGCTGGCCTACCACCGGGAATCCGGAGAACTCCTCGGCCGCGGCGGACTGTCCTATCAGGATGTTGACGGTGCACGACGGCTGGAGATCGGCTGGGCAGTATGCGAGGTGCACTGGGGAAACGGCTACGCCACTGAGATCGGCCTCGCCGGCCTGGCCTGTGCGCGAGAACTCCGCGCGACGGAGGTAGCCGCTTTCACGGAGGTGCACAACGTTCGCTCCCGCGCGGTGATGGAACGACTCGGCTTCACCTACCGCCACGATTTCCCGCACCGAGGCGAACCGTTCGCTCTGTATGCCATCTCCGTCGAATCCTGAATTCGTCGTCGTCGCCGAACCGAAACCGCACTGCTCTTTCAGAAAATTTGTTTTTGTGCTATAATCAAACATCTCTGGGTTAAAGTCCGGAGTTATGACATCCGACGCGGAACCCAGCCGCACCGCTCTTCTCTCCGCCGTAGCACGAGCCGCCCATCTGGTCGTCGACGAGTCCCCGGCAATCTTCACCGACCCGCTCGCATACCGCCTCCTGGGAGAGCGCGCCGAAGAACTCCTCGGCTACCATCGGTCCCACGGCGACCACCCAGCCCTCTCCGGTGCCCGCACAACAGCGATCACGCGGAGCCGCTACACCGAGAACCGGTTAGCTGAAATGGGCGTCGAGCAATACGTAATCCTTGGTGCCGGCCTGGATTCCTTCGCCTACCGAACGCCGCTCACCGTGCGAGTGTTCGAAGTGGACAAACCCGCCACCCAACTCTGGAAACAACAGCTGCTGGCCGACGCGGGAATTACCATCCCGAACACGGTCTCCTTCGTCCCCCTAGATTTCGAGAACGAGCAGGCGCTCACGAGCCACCTCGTTCAGGCCGGATTCGACCCAGGCCGCCCAGCGCTGATCAGCTGGCTCGGCGTCACGATGTACCTCACCGAGGAAGCGATCAGCCAAACCCTCCACGCGATCAGCGGCCTCGCCCCCGGAACAGAACTCATCGTCGAACACCTCCTCCCCGCCGCCCTCCGCGACGAGGCGGGCCAGACGTACGCGGAGCTGGTCATGGCCGCGGCAGCCGCCCACGGCGAACCCTGGCGAACGTTCCTCAGCGCCGAGCAGATGGCCGCGCTCCTGCGAGACCACCTGCTCGAGCCGATCGAACACGTCCGGCAAAAGGACATCCCGGCCGAATGGAAACGCGGCGACGCACTCCGCCCGGCCGAGCTGTCCATCCTCACCAGAGCACGCGTCAAGGAATAGTCACCAGCCATCGATCCGATCGCCGCCGGAGATAGCCCCACCAGTACCCGGCCGAAACCACCAGCACCCCGGCCGTAATCGCCAGGTCCAGCAAACTCTGCGACACCAGCACATACCCCAGCGCCAGCACCGCGACAACCGGCACGACCGGCCACCCCGGCATCCGCCACACTTGCGGACGCCGGTGTGCCGGCCGCCGCGCCCACAGCACGCTCACCGAAATCGCCAGGTACAGCGCGACCACGGCCACCCCGGTCACGCCGCTCAGCGTCTCCACCGGCACGAAACACAGCACCGCTTCCGAAACGCCGACCACGAGCGTCGCCACCCAAGGCGCGCCAAACCGCGGACTCACCACACTCAACGCGCGATTCACCGGCTCCGGCCAAGCGTGATCCCGCCCCGACGCGTACAGCACGCGCGAATTCTGGATCACCATCACGATCACCGCGTTCACGATCGCCGCCGCGATGCACAGGCTCACGATCGTGCCGAACGTCGAACTGCTCCAGCTCACCACGAGCGCGGTCAGGTCGAGATTCCCGAGCGTCGCGAGATCCGGCACGCCCAGCGTGATCGCCACGACCGGCACCAGGATCACCACCGCGCTGATGCCGAGCGTCCAGAACACCGTCCGCGACACCGTTTTGTGCGGCTCCCGCATCTCCTCCGCCAGATACACCGCGGTCGAGAACCCCTGCACCACGAACAACGCCACCGCCAGCCCGGCGATCACCGAGACCAGCGCGATCGGATGCACGCCGTCGAGGCTGGGCCGCACGAGCACCGAGGCGGGACGGTCGCTGTGCGCGAAACCGAGCACGGACACCACGACGATCGCGACGATCTCGATCACCAGGAAAATCCCGGTCAGCCACGCGTTCGAACGCAGGTTCACCAGACCCATCCCGGTGGACGCCAGCATCACCAGCGCACCCGCCACCGACGGGTCGATGTGGACGGTCACCGCCAGATAATCAGCGACCCCGATCGCGATGATCGGCGGCACCACGAGGATCACGATGAACGACAACATAAAGGTGATCCACCCGGCGAACCGGCTGACCACCGTCGACACCATGGCGTACTCGCCACCCGAACTCGGGACCAGCGTGCCGAGTTCGGAGTAACAGAACGCGATCCCGACGCACAGCAGCACGGCGAGCCCGATGGCCAGCGCGGTGCCGGTGCCGAGCGAGCCGAACAGCGGCGGGACGAGAACGAACAACGACGACGCCGGCGTCACGCAGCTCAGCGTCAGCAGGGTTCCGCCGCCGACCCCGATCGATCTGGTCAGCGAGCGGCGCGCGGGCGAACCGGCGGCAGGGTCGGTCTGGACGGGGACCGGATGAGGCGGCATGGGGATCCCTCCGTCGGCGGCGCTGGAATTCGACGGATGGAACAGGACGGGTTTGCCGTTGTCAACGCCGGAAAGACGACGAAATCCGTTGTCGGCCACCCCGGCTGAGGGACGATCTGGACACTCTGGGCGATCATTCGCCACGCCTGAGGTTGCCCGCGGAGGGGTCGACCCGAGATGATCCCCGGATGCAGAGCCAGGACCCGAGCCGGCCGGCGCCGCCGGTGGTCGACGACATCTCGAAGCAGATCATCGCCCAGTTGCAAGAGGACGGACGGCGGCCGTACGCCACGATCGGCAAGGCGGTCGGACTGTCCGAGGCGGCGGTCCGCCAGCGGGTGCAGCGGCTGTCCGATTCGGGCGTCATCCAGATCGTCGCGGTGTCGGATCCCTTGCAGATCGGGCTTTTCCGCCAGGCGATGGTCGCGATCACGGTCGACGGCCCGCTCGATCCGGTCGCCGACGCACTGGCCGAAATGGACGAGATCGAGTACGTCGTGCTCTGCGCCGGCCGCTTCGACGTGCTGTGCGAGGTGCTCTGCGCCGACGACGAGGCCCTGCTCGACGTGATCTCCAACCGCATCCGCACCCTGCCCGGAGTGCGCACCGCGGAGACGCTCGTGTACCTCAAGCTGCGGAAACAGTCCTACCAGTGGGGCACGCACCGTCGGTGACGACGAAATTCGAAGATCAGTCCCGATGAGACTAATGAAATTAGTCGTTGTGGGTGGCTCCGGCGACTGATCCGCTTGCCAACCGGCGTCGGATCGTGCGATAACCGAGAAGTCCGGCCGGTACGCCAGGGTGCGTGCCGGCAGCTTCGAGGCCCGTTTCGAGGAGCCATGACCACGACCGCCGAACCCGCCGGGATCACCACCGGCTCGGGCACTGCCGCACGCGACAACCTCTGGCTGCACTTCACGCGCCACAGCCGCGCCGACACCGCCGACATCCCGGTGATCGTGCGCGGCGAGGGCGCCTACATCTGGGACGACACCGGCAAGCGCTACCTCGACGGCCTCGCCGGGTTGTTCGCGGTGCAGGTCGGCCACGGCCGCGAAGAACTGGCCGAAGCCGCCGCGCGGCAAACGAAACAGCTCGCGTACTTCCCGCTCTGGGGCCACGCGCACCCGCCCGCGCTCGAACTGGCCGAACGCCTGGCCGCCGCGTCGCCGGGCGACCTCAACCGCGTGTTCTTCACCGTCAGCGGCGGCGAATCCGTGGAAACGGCGTGGAAGCTCGCCAAGCAGTACTTCAAGCTGACCGGAAAACCCGCTAAACACAAGGTGATCAGCCGCGCGCTGGCGTATCACGGCACGTCGCAGGGCGCGCTGTCCATCACCGGAATCCCCGGTGCGAAGGCCGATTTCGAGCCGCTCGTGCCGAGCACTCTGCGCGTGCCGAACACGAACTTCTACCGCGCGCCCGAACACGCCGACGACTATGCCGCGTACGGCCGATGGGCCGCCGATCAAATCGAGCAGGCCATCGAATTCGAGGGCGCGGACACGGTCGCCGCGGTATTCCTGGAGCCCGTGCAAAACACCGGTGGCTGCTTTGTTCCGCCGCCGGGCTATTTCGAGCGGGTCCGCGAGATTTGCGACAAACACGACGTGCTGCTGGTTTCCGACGAGGTGATCTGCGCGTTCGGCCGGGTCGGCTACGACTTCGCGGCCAAGCGCTACGGCTACCAGCCGGACATCATCACCACGGCGAAGGGCCTGACCTCGGGTTACGCGCCGCTCGGCGCGGTGCTCGCGAGCGAGGCGCTGATGGAACCGTTCGCCGGCGGCGAGGCGACCTTCATGCACGGTTCGACCTACGGCGGACACCCGGTTTCGTGCGCGGTCGCGCTGGCCAATCTCGACCTCATCGAGCGCGAGAACCTTTACGGTCATGTGCTGGAAAAGGAAACCGCCTTCCGGGCGACCCTCGACCGGTTGACCGATCTGCCGATCGTCGGCGACGTGCGCGGCACCGGTTTCTTCTACGGGATTGAACTCGTGAAGGACAAAGCGACCAAAGAGACCTTCACCGCCGAGGAATCGGAACGGATTTTGCGCGGTTATCTCTCGAACGCGCTGTTCGAGGGCGGCCTCTACTGCCGCGCCGACGACCGTGCCGAGCCGGTGGTCCAGCTGTCGCCGCCGTTGATCTGCGACCAGCCGCAGTTCGACGAGATGGAGCAGATTCTGCGCGAGGCGCTCACTGGAGCGTGGAAGTTGCTCTGACGCTCATCTCCGCGCCGGTTGTCCCGCTACGCTGATCTTCGTTGCCTACCAACGGGAGGAAAGCGCGTGGCGCAGTGGAATGACCTGGTCGCCTACATCAGGCAGACCTACCGGGTGATCCGGGACGACCCGGGCGAAATCCGGATCCGGGTCCTGTTCGGCGACGACGCGGAGACGACGGGGCGGGCGCAGGTCGTGGTGATCGCCCGGGAGATTTTCGACCAGCGCGAGGACTGGGTGCAGATCGCGACCCCGTTCGCCCGCGTGGACGAGGTGGATCTGCTCACCGTGCTGAGCGAGGTAGGCCAGACGCTGGTGGTCGGCGGGCTCGTGGTGATGGGCGAGCACCTCGTGCTGCGGCATTCGCTGCCGCTGCTGAACCTCGACCTCAACGAGTTCACCGATCCGCTCGAACTCGTCGCCGGTTCGGCCGAGCTGCTGGAACAGCAGTTCACCGGGCGTGACGACTACTGAGCCGCCGCAGCCACGAAAAAGCGGGGCCCTGATCCGATCAGGGCCCCGCTTTTCGCTGTCTCAGTACGGCTGCGTAGCCGGTGCCCGCGGACCGTCCATCCTGGACTGAACGCTCGGCTCCACCGCCGGGCAATGCTTGCCGCGGCCCGGGCTGGTTCCGTCGATCAGGAAGGAGTCGGCGGCGTCGGTGACGCACTGGCTCTTCTTGAAGTACGCGCCGTGCCCCCAGCCCTCGTAGGTGAGCAGCGGCGCACCGGACTGCTGCGACGCGCGCACCGCCCAGCTGTACGGCGTGGCCGGGTCGTAACGGCTGTTCAGCATCAACATCGGCACGCCCCGCTGGACCGACAGCGGGTGCTGCGGGTTGCGCACCGGGGCGGGCCAGCTGGCGCACCCGGCCGCCGCGCTCCAGCCCAGCGGCGAGAAGTGCAGGTCAGGCGAGACGTCGGTGAGCGCGCGGCGGTAGCTGTCGAGCTGCGGGTACGACGTGATCGGCAGCCGCCAGTCCGAGCAGAAGATGCTGTTGAACGGGTTCGGGATGGGAATGTCGTCCTTGGCGAAGTCCGCGCCGATCGGCTTCCCGTCGCGCAGGCTGACCAGGTTCTGCGCGAGCTTGCCCCAGGTGGGGCCGTAGAAGTTCTGCGCGTAGATGCCGACCAGCGCCATCGGGTCGAGTTTGTCGTCCGGGGTGCCGAGTTCGCCGCGTTCGGCGCGGGCGTACAGGTCCGCGGTCACCGCGCTGACGTCCTGGCCGTGCAGCGCGCACGACGTCGTGCGGTCGCACCAGTCGCTGAACTGCTCGAACAACTCTTGCGTGGCCTGGGTTTCCGTCTTCAGGAACTCCCAGGTGCTGCGGATCGAGTGGTCCATGTTGCTGTCGAGCACGAGCGCGCGCACCCGGTCCGGATACGCCTCGGCGTACTGCTGGCCCATCAGCGTGCCGTAGGAAACGCCGTAGTAGGTGAGCTTTTTGTCGCCGAGCGCGGCGCGGATCGCGTCCATGTCGCGCACGACGCTGCGGGTGTCGGAGTGCGTCGCGAGCGGCCCGGTGATCTTCTCGCAGCTGCGGCCGAGCGCGCGGTTGTACGAGAGCAGCTGCTGGAATTCGGCGGAATCCTTCGGCTGCACCGGGTTTTTCGCGGTGATCTCGTCGAGCCCGCACTTGATCGCGGTGCTTTCCCCGACCCCGCGCGGATCGAACCCTACGGTGTCGAATCGCGCGGCGACCTTCGGCGACAACGTCCAGCCGCTCGCCACCTCGCCCGCGCCCGCACCGCCCGGCCCGCCGGGATCCATGAGCACCGAACCGATCCGGTGCGCGGGATCGGCGGCCTTGCGCCGCGCGAGCGCGAGCTGAATCGTGCCGTCGCCGGGATGGTCCCAATCGAGCGGCACGGTGAGCTTGCCGCATTCGGCGCCCTGCCCGGTAGGACAAGGCTTCCAGTCGATCGCCGCCGACGCGGCGCTCGCTGGTGTAGCGGTGAACAACGCCGTCGCCGCGGTGACCGCGGTGGCGGCGACGGCCAGTTTCCTGCCCAGACCCAATGCCCTGCCCCTTCGGCGTGAACTGGAGACGTCAGAGCCCTCGATCTTGCCAGAAGGTGACGGGTGCCACTAGGGCGGGTTTATCGTCCTTTGTGGACAGTCTGGGTGCTGGCGAGACGGACCTGGGAGACAAGCGGAATCAGCCCGTCTGGCCTGGCCAGTGCTGGTGCTTCGGCGAAAAAGGCGGTCTTCAGCGCGCTGGATGCCGCTTCGCCCAGCGGGAAGAGGTTGTAGGTGACGGAAACGAAATCCCAGACCTGATCGAGCGAACCGCTGAAGTCGATCGCCTCGGTGCGCCACTGAACGGGAGCGAACCCGGCGGGGACGAGGATTTCATCCAATCCGGCTTGATTCCGGGTGCGCTTGTCGCCGAGCGGGGACAACCGCTGCTCCGCCGGGACGTCGGCGAGGATTTCCCGCAACAGCTTGCCGAACAGCCCGTACGCCTCGTCTCCCGCTGCCCCGCCGCCGAGGACGAGCGAGAGTTGCCCGCCCGGCCGCAGCACGCGCGCCAGCTCCGCGGCGACCTGGTCGATGTCATTCATCAGCATGAATGCCATGTGCGACACGCAGGAATCGAACGCGTGGTCCGCGAACGGCAGCTGCTGCGCCCGTCCCTCCACCGCCGTTGCCGAACGCTGCCTGGCAAGCGCCAGATCGACGCTCGAGACGTCGACCCCGATCGCCTGATGTCCCGCCGCCGCAAGCAGGTCGAGCAGAAATCCGTCGCCGCAAGCCAGATCGAGCACGCGCCCCGGTCTGGCGATCTCGTCGCGAAGAAGCTCGTAGCTCGACCGTCCGTCCGCGCTTCGCCCGCCGCCGAACGCGCGCGACGTAACCGCCGGATGGCTTGCGTGGAAGGCACGAAAGAAGGTTTCTTGAGCGGACCTGGTCACTCTCCCAACTTACGCACCGACGCGAAATCGTGTCCGCTCTTTGTAGAATCGCCGGATGGCGGAAGTGGCGTCCGATCGGCGCGAGGCCGAAGTCTGGTGTTCCTACCAGCGCGTGCAGCGGGCGCTCGGCAGCGCGCTCGACCGGCAGCTGGAGCGCGACGCCGGGATCTCCGGAGCCGATTACGCCCTCCTCGTCCCGCTCGCGAACGAACCGGACGGCGTGCTGCGGATGCGGGAGCTCGGCGCGACCGTCGAATGGGACCGCAGCCGGCTGTCGCATCACGTGAGCCGGATGTGCAAGCGCGGGCTGGTCGTGCGGGAGAACTGCACCGAGGACGCGCGCGGGGCGAACGTCCGGCTCACCGAAGCCGGGCGGGCGGCGGTCAAGGCCGCCGAGGGCCAGCACGGCGAACTCGTCCGCCGGTATTTCTTCGACCAGGTCAGCGGCCCCGAACTGGAGCTGCTCGGCCGCGTTTTCTCCCGGATGCTCACCCGGCTCGCCGAGGACTGACCGAGGCCGTCAGCGCTCCGTGCGGGCGCGGTAAGCGGTGCGCCGCAGTCTTGCCGCATCGCCTACCGATCCAGGGGAGCAAGAGATGACCAGCAAGACCGTTCTCGTGTCCGGCGCCAGCGTCGCGGGTCCGTCCGCCGCCTACTGGCTGCACCGTTACGGCTATTCGGTGACCGTCGTCGAGGCCGCGCCGCAGCTGCGGCCGGGCGGGCAGGCCGTCGACTTCCGCGGCGAGCAGATGAAGCTCATCGAAGCGATGGGCCTGCTCGACGACCTGCGGGAGCTCGACACCGCGCTGCGCGAGCAGGTGCAGCTCGACCCGTCCGGGCAGCCCGCCTTCACCCTGCCGAGCGGGTTCACCAACGGCGAGCTGGAAGTCCTGCGCGGCGACCTCGCCCGCATCCTCTACGACCACACCAAGGGCTACACCGAGTACGTCTTCGGCGACCGCGTCACCTCGCTCGCCGAGACCGCCGACGGCGTCGACGTCACCTTCCGTCACGGCGCCCCGCGCCGGTTCGACCTGGTCGTCGGCGCGGACGGCATCCACTCCGGCGTGCGGACGGCCGCGTTCGGCCCGGAGGCGAAGTTCCGCACCGATCTCGGCTACCACGTCGCCGGTTTCACCGCGCCCAACCACCTCCGCCTCGACCACGAGGGCCTGCTCTACAACGAACCCGGCCTCGGCGCGATCGTCACCAGTCACCTCGACCCGGCGACCGTCACTGTCGGCCTCTCCTTCCGCGGCGACCCGGACGGCTACGGCCGCCCCGACCTGGCCCGGCAGAAGGACATCGTCACCGAGGTCTTCGCCGGCGCCGGATGGGAACTCCCGCAGCTGCTGACCGCCGTCGCCGACGCGCCCGACCTGTACTTCGACACCGTCGGCCAGATCAAGCTCGACAGCTGGTCCCGCGGCCGCGTCGTGCTGCTCGGCGACGCCGCCTGGTGCGCCGGTCCGGGCGGATCCGGCACCGGCCTCGCGATGATGGGCGCGCAGATCCTGGCCGGGGAACTCGCCGCGGCCGGCGGCGACCACGCGACCGCGTTCGCCCGCTACGAGCAGCGGCTGCGCAAGGCCGCCCGCGTCGGACAGCGCAACGGAGCCGGTTCGGCCGACTTCCTGGTGCCGGCCACCGAGGAGAAGCTGCGCAAGCGCAACAAGATGTACCGCCAGCTGGCCGGTCCGATCGGCCGCCGCGTCTTCGCGTACATGGGCACTCGCGCGGCGAACGCGGTCAAGTTCCGCGAATACCCCCAGCCTCGCGCGCACGCCTTGCCTTGACGCTGAGGAGAAGGTTTAGCGTCGAAGACATGCGGATCGGCGAACTGGCACAGCGGGCCGGGACCACCACTCGGGCCCTGCGCTTCTACGAGGCACAGGGCCTGCTCCCGGCGGCGCGCGCGGCGAACGGCTATCGAGAGTACGACGAGGACGACCTGCGCCTGGTCACCGAAATCCAGACCCTGCGCACGGTCGGGTTCAGCCTCGACGACACCCGCCCGTTCGTCGACTGCCTCCGCACCGGACACGACGCGGGCGACGCGTGCCCGGCGTCGGTCGAGGTGTACCGGCGGAAGCTGGACGAGGTCGAGGCCTGCATGCGCGACCTCGCCGCGGTCCGCTCCGCCCTGCTCGACAAGCTCGCCGCTGCCGCCACGCGCCCGGCTGACCCCTGCACCGCTGAATCCGAGGAGTCCTGATGACCACCGACGCCACCTTCGCCGCCGACGTCCTGGAGCACGGCCAGCCCGTCCTGGTCGACTTCACCGCCGACTGGTGCCCGCCGTGCCGGATGATCGCGCCGGTGCTCGCCGAGATCTCCGCGGAACGCCCCGGCCTGACCGTGCGCGAGCTCAATACCGACGAAAACCCCGAAACCATGCGTGCCTACCAGGTGATGGCGCTGCCGACGCTGATGTTGTTCCGCGACGGAGCCCCGGTGGCGTCGTTCGTCGGCGCCCGGCCGAAGGCGAAATTGCTGGCCGACCTGGACGATCTGCTGGGCTGAACCGGTGGCCTTTCCCGTTTGCCGGGTGGTTCGGTGACGGAGCAGGTACAAAGAGTGCACGACTCTCGGGGAGGCCGTGCCATGACCGCGTTCGTGCGCTCGTACCTGTTCCTTCGCCGCGCCATCGGAGTGCTCGGGATCCTGCTGCCGATCGTCGTGATCGTCGGGAAGGAGCTGCTGGAAGGCGGCGGCCTGCTCGGCTCGCTCAGCGGCTATTACTACAGCGATCTCCGGAACGTCTTCGTCGGCACGCTGTGCGCGATCGGCGTCTTCCTGATCGCCTACCGCGGCTACGGCCGTCTCGACGACATCGCGGCGAACGTCGCGGCGATCGCCGGCATCGGCGTCGCGCTGTTCCCGACCCAGCCGGTCTCGCCGACGCCCACCCAGCACGCGATCGGCGTGGCGCACCTCGTGTTCGCCGCGATCTTCTTCCTCACCCTCGCGTTCTTCTGCCTCTTCCTGTTCACCCGGGACGACGGCGCGCCGACGAAGCGCAAACGCTCGCGCAACGCCGTCTACCGGACCTGCGGCATCGTGATGCTCGCGTGCCTGGTGCTGATCGTCCTCAACGGCTTGTTCTTCAGCGCCGCCACCGCGGCCCTGCATCCGACGCTCTGGCTGGAGTCGCTCGCGGTGTTCGCGTTCGGTTTCGCGTGGCTGACGAAGGGCGAGACGCTGCTTGGCGACCAGCCTCAGCCGCAGGCTCCGGCTCAGGCGAGCTTGGCGTAAGCCTCCGAAACCTGGGTGAGCCAGGCGACTTCGGCGGCGAACGTCTTCGCGTCGTGGTCGTCGAACGCGCCGCTGTCCTGGTTTTCCGGCGGGGTCACGCCGGAGGTCTTGGCCTCCAGCGCCTGGCGGATCTTGCGCGCCTCGGCCATCGCCTGGTCGCCGTTCGGAGTGTCGGCGCGGTCCATGTACGGCCGCAGCGCGCGCCAGCCGTCGCGGATCTCGATCACCCGGCGATGCAGCCGGTAGTGCAAGTCGGACCAGCGCCGATCGGTGTCTCCCTCGGTCGGCGGTTCCAGCGCGATGCCCGGCGAGGATTCGTACAGCGAATGCCACAGCGGGTAGAGCGCGCGATAAGAACGGTAATTGCGCTGCCACCGCGCGACCGACGACACGTGCTCGCCCCACGACGGCATGGTCAGCCCGAACGACACGATCACGATGCCCAGCGCGCTGAACACCGACGGCGCGATCGCCCACGTGCCGAGATGCCAGCCGAGAGCCGGGCTCACGATGTTCACCGCGCGCGTGGCGCAGTAGAGGAACAGGATCACCGCACCGACCGCGAGCGTCCGCAACGTCCGGCGCAGCCACACCCTCGAGGTGCTTCGCGCGTACGGCAGGCACTGCAGGTAGATCGTCACGCACGGCACTGCCTGCGAAATGATGAACAGCAGCAGATAGGTGAGGATCACCGGATCCTTGCTGCCCACGGCGAACGCGGTGCCCGGCGTGCCCGGCTTGTTGCCGATGGAGAACAGCACGGTCAGCACCACGAACAGCACCGCGCCGGAAACGATCCACGCGCGGATCTGGGCGCGGATCTCCGACGGCGGATTCGCCCACAGCATCAGGAGGAGCTGCGCGCTGATGCAGTACGCGACCGCCGCCAGGTGCAAGATCAGGATGGCCAGATTCGGGATCCCGAACAGCGAGCCGATGCTGAGCGAGAGCGCGCCGAGGGTGAACGTGACGCACTGCAGGATCAGCGTCGTCATCAGCACGATGTAGGCCGGGTCGCGCCACGAGCGGCGCATCGAGAAAAGCTTGTACAGCAAGGCCGCGTACGAGGAGACCGCCGACAAGGAGAACAGAATGATCTTCAGGGTGTTCACTCGCGCCCCCGGAATGCGGTCAGTGCCCGGTGGGCGGAACGGTGTGCGCGGCGACCTCGGCGGAATTGTTCACGATCGGCGACCATACACCACCGCAACGTGCTGAACTAGGGCCGGAAAACGGGTTCTGGCCTGGGCGAATTCCGGGTGGATCCCCGGTGTCGGCGGCGTGGGCGAGACCCGTCCGGCGAGACGCTCCGGTGAACGTCGGGCGGCCGGTTCGTGAACGGCCGCAACGGGATGCGCTGGTGGCTAGGGTGTCGCCATGAGTCTTCAGGTGGTGATCGGGAACGGACCGGCGGGCGCGGCCACCGCGGCTTTGCTGGCTGAGCAAGGCGAGCGAGTACGGGTGATCTCCCGTTCGCCCCGAGAGAACGAACCGGGGCTGGAGCACGTCGCGCTCGACGCCGCCGACCAGGCCGCGCTCGCCGAAGCAACCAAGGGCGCGACAGCGATCTACAGCTGCGCGGCCCCGCCTTATCCTCGGTGGGCGACTGATTGGCCGCCGCTGCAGGCCTCGATCTGCGCCGCGGCCGAAGCGAACGACGCACTGGTGGTGTCGCTGGGGAATTTGTACGGCTACGGCCCGGTCGACGGTCCGCTCACTGAGAATCTGCCGCTCGCGGCCACCGGAACCAAGGGCCGGATCCGGGCTTTGCTGTCCGAACAACTGCACGCGATGCACGACGAGGGCCGGCTCCACATGGTCGAGGTGCGCGCCTCCGATTTCTTCGGTCCCGGAGTGACCGACGGCGGCCATCTCGCCGCCCGGGTGGTGCCGAACGTGCTGCGACGACAGAAGGTGCAGGTGTTCGGCGATCCGGACGCGCCGCACAGTTGGACGTACATTTCCGATGTCGCGCGCACGCTGGTCGCGGCAGCGCGGGAAGAAAAGGCGTGGGGCAAGGCGTGGCACGTGCCGACTGGTCCGCCGCGGTCCGCCCGGGTGATGGTGGCGCTGTTGTGCGAGGCGGCCGGAGTGGCTCCGGTGGCTGTGCAACGCCTTTCCCCGATGTTACTGAACGCGGGCGCGCTTGTTTCGCCGATGTTGCGCGAGTTGCGCGAGGTCCGCTACCAGTTCGATCTTCCGTTCGTCCTCGATTCCCAAGCGGCACAGGAATTCTTCGATATCGCGCCGACGGCTGAGAAAGATCAATTCGCCAGGACCGTGGCCTGGTGGCGTGATCGCTCGGCTACCGTGAGTTGAGTTGTCTGTGCATTCCTCCGCAGATTGCCCAATGCCCTTGAAAAACCGGGTAAGAACGGGCAATCTCGGTGTCGACTGGGTGGGAATCGGCACGAGGAAGTCATGCCATGGGGTCTGTTGCATCTGGGTGGGAAGAATCCGAAAATAACCAGGACATCGCCGTTGTCGGAATGGGATGCCGTTTTCCGGGAGCGCGCAACGTCAACGAGTACTGGGATCTGCTGAGCGAGCCCAAACCGCAGTTTCGGCGCGTGCCGGATTCGCGGTGGCGGCGCGAAGCGTTCTACAACGACGATTTCCGGGACAGCGGCGCGGTCTACTCCGACCGCATGGCGCTGCTGGAGGACGTCGGCGACTTCGACGCGGGGCACTACAAGATCCCGCCGCGGCGGGCCAAATCACTCGACCCGCAGCACCGGCTGCTGGTCGATCTGACCCGCGAAGCACTGCAGGACGCGGGATGGGAGGCGGAGGGCTTCGACCGCGACGACACCTCGGTGATCATGTCGCTCAGCGACAGCGGTTACCGCGATATGAGCACGCTGCATCTGCGGCTGAAGCAATTGATCGGCGGCGAGTTCGGCCGGGCGGGCGATCCGGCGATGGCCGAGGCGGCGTCCGCGGTCAGCGGCCTGCACGCCACCGCGATGGCCGGGCTGCTGCTCAACATGGGGCCGAGTTCGATCAGCAACGTCTTCGACCTGCACGGCGAGAGCTACGCGCTGGACTCGGCCTGCTCCGGCGGGCTGACCGCGGTGGCGAACGCGGTGTTCGCGCTGCGGGCGGGCAGATGCCGGATCGCCGTCGCCGGCGGCGCCCAGCTGGTCTTGGCCCCGGACCTGTTCGTGGGCCTGTGCCGGATCGGCGCGATCTCGCGCACCGGCGAATGCCGTCCGTTCGACCGCCGGGCCGACGGATTCGTGCTCGGCGAGGGGGCGGGCGTCCTGGTGCTGCGCCGGCTCGCGGACGCGCGGGCGGCGGGGGACCGGGTGTACGCGGTGATCCGCGGCGTCGGATTGTCCAATGACGGCACGGTCAAGGGCGGCATGATGCCGCAGGAATCCGGGCAGCTGCGGGCGTTGCGGCGGGCCTACGCGGACGCGGGGATCGACCCGGCGTCGGTCGGCTTCCTGGAGGCGCACGGCACCGCGACCGCGGTCGGCGACGACGTGGAGATCAGTGCGCTGACGGAGCTGCGCCGGGGTGCCGACGAGCCGGCGTATCTCGGTGCGGCGAAGTCGGTGGTCGGGCATTCCCTTGGCACCGCGGGGATCGCCGGGCTGATCAAGTCCATTTTGTCCGTCCACAAGGGACAGATTCTGCCGCAGCCGGATTTCGAGCAGGCGGATCATCTGCCGCTGCGGGACGCCGGGCTCCAGGTGGCCGGCCAGGTCACGCCGTGGGACAGCGACGGACCGCGCCGGGCCGGAGTGAGCGCGTTCGGCTTCGGCGGCTCGAACGTGCACGTGGTCGTCGAGGAGGCGGCGCAGGAAGCCCCGTCCGCCGAGACGCCGCGCCTGCTGCTGCTCACCGCACGGGATCGCGCCGGGCTGGCTCGGCACGCCCGGGAGGTGGCCGAAACGCTCGGCAGCGAGCACCCGCCGCTGGCCGCCGTCGCAGGCACGCTCGCCCGCCGGACGCTCTTCCCGGAGCGGCTCGCAGTGGCCGCGGAGGATGTGGCTGACGCGGTCACGAAGCTCACCGCCGCGTCGGTCGCTCTCGAATCCGGACAGGTCGGCGAGCTGGTGCCCGGCGTGTTCGCTGGCGTCGTGTCACCGGGGGAGGAGCCAGTCGAGGACGGCGTACCGGCCGAGCTGGCCCCGCGCGCGGTGACCGGGGTCGGATTGAGACCGGTCGCGGACGGCCTCCCTCGTTGCACGTTGCCGCCAAGCCCGCTTAGCCCGCGACGGCACTGGGTCGTCGACGACGCGAAGCTCGCCAAGGCTCAGACGCTGGAGCCGCTCGGCGCTGCCGCAACGCCGGTCGAGGAGGCGGAGGAGACGACATCCGCACGGGACGTGCTGGCTGTGGTCCTTGAAGAAGTCGCGCGGACGACGGCGTTCCCGGTCAGCGAGTTGTATGCCGGGCAATTGCTGGTGGACGACCTCGGGTTCGACTCCCTGATGCTCACTGAGCTGGAGGGCCGGCTGCGCAAGCGGTTCCCCGGCTTGGCGCTGGAGGTCGAGCAGTCGGGTGCGCTGACGGTCGGCGCGGTGGCGGGTTTGCTGGCTCCCGCAACGGCTTTGGTGCCTGCCGGTCCGGTACCGGACACTCCGGCCCCGTCGTGGGATCCGGCGAGTGCGGCGATCGAGGACTTCCCGGAGGCAGCGGCGATCGAGGCGCGCCTGAAGGAGTTTGATGACCTTGGGGTGCCGAATCCGTACTTCCGCAAGCATCAGGGACGAGTGGACGCCACCACCTCGGTGTCCGGCCGCGAGTATCTGTCCTTCTCCAGCTACAACTATCTAGGCCTGGCCGGGCACCCAGCGGTAACCGCGGCGGTGCACGAAGCTGTCGAGCGGTACGGGACTTCGGTGTCCGGCAGCCGATTGCTGGCTGGGGACCGCGACTTGTCCCGTGACTTGGAGACGGAGCTCGCGGCGTTCCTAGGCGTCGAGGACAGCCTAGTCCTGGTGAGCGGACACGCGACGAATGTCGGCGCAATCGGCCACCTGGTCGGCCCGGGTGACCTCATCGTGCACGATTCGCTGGCGCACGACAGCATCCTGCAAGGCTGCGCCCTGTCCGGCGCTACCCGGCAACCGTTCCCGCACAACGACACAGCACGACTGGAGGACGTGCTGCGTCGATCCCGATCGCGGTTCCGCCGGGTGTTGATCGTCGTCGAAGGCGTGTACAGCATGGACGGCGATGTCGCTGATTTGCCTGCGCTGATTGACCTGAAGCGACGCTATGGAGCGTTGCTGATGGTCGACGAAGCGCACAGCATCGGCACGATGGGCCCACGAGGAGCCGGAGTCGGCGACCATTTCGCGGTTGATCGCGCCGGCGTAGATCTTTGGATGGGAACCCTGTCAAAGTCGCTGGCCGGTTGCGGAGGCTACCTGGCCGGATCGGCGAAGACGGTGCGCTGGCTGCGGTATTCCCTGCCAGGTTTTGTCTACAGCGTAGGAATAACCCCAGCCAACGCCGCAGCTTCCCTAGCCGCACTGAGGATTCTGCGACAGGAGCCGGAAAGACTGGCGCGCCTGCGAAACAATTCCAGATTGTTCCTGGAACTAGCCACGGCAGTAGGACTGCCGACCGGCTCAGCAGGAGACACACCGATCGTGCCGTGCGTCGCAGGCGGCTCAGACACCACGCTGAGACTGGCAACAGCATTGTACGAACGAGGCGTAGTAGTGGACCCCATCCTCCACCCCGCAGTGGAAGAGGAACAAGCCAGATTGCGCTTCTTCATCACCAGCGAACACCGACAAGATCAATTGAGATACGCAGTAGAATCCACAGCAGCAGAGCTAGCCAAATTGCGCTCCACCGCTCCCTAAACCGCAACCAACGCACCCAAAAATCGAGGCACCCACACCACCCCACACCCCGATACGAAGCCCAAATGCGGTCTGAGGGTGCTTGTCAAGGCATCTTTCCAGCCTTGACAAGCACCCTCAGACCGTCATCACAATCAAGCTTCGGGGTGCCCCACGAAACCACCACGGCAATGTCGCCGCCAGGCGACGAGCCGACCGAGATAAGCCTAAAGAAGCGACCGCTCAATCCGATCCAACGGCTTCTCCCCAGCCTCAGGAACCCCCGCGACAGGCTTAGCCGGCGCCCCCATCCGCTCCGAAAGCAGAAACGCGATAATCTCCGCCTCCTGCTCCTGAGCATCATCATAAGTAGCACGCATCAACATATCCCGAACAATGTCCGGATCCAGATTGGGAAACAACGACCGAGCACTCTCGTCGTCCAACAGACCCGACCCGCGATGACAGCAGATGATGTGACCCAGCTCGTGCAAGATGATGTGCTCCTGGTGCGCCCCGGTGGTGTTGGCGTCGAAGAAGATCAGGTCCTCGCCCCGCGCGGCCACCCACATGCCGCACGGGTGCGACGCCGGCATCGGGAGCGGCACGAGGGTGATCGGCCGTTCGCGGATCTCGCCGAGGCGCGCGCAGAGGGCGGCCAGGTCGTATTTCGGCGGAAGGTCGAGTTCGGCGATCCGCCGGGCGCCTTCGTCGCGCATCCGCCGCAGCTGCTCGCGCCGCTGCGGGGCTTCGGACGGGGTGCCGGTCACCGTGCCGCTTCGTCCGTGACCGGGGGCAGCCCCTGCATCTTGCGGTACTGGTCCATGATCGTGGTGATCGCCTGGAGGTTTTCCTCGCGCATGCCCGCCGCCCGCATCGCGACCGCCCGGACGCCCGCCTGGCGCATCGCCTCCACGGCGGCCAGCTCGGACAAGACGGATCCGGCGACCTCGTCGTCGAAGAAGTACGCGACGGACACCCCGAAGAATTTCGCCAGCGCGGCCAGCAGCTCCTGGGAAGGATTGGTCCGTTTGCCCGTGCGCAGCTGAGACAAGTACACCGCGCCGGCCTTCAGCTCCGGCGAGGCCCGCTTCAGTTCCGCTGCCACCTCGGCGTTCGTCCAGTGCCTTCCCTGCGGGCGCACGGTGCGAAAGAGGTCGTCGAGTCTGGAGGCCAGGGTGGGCCGGGCATCCGCCGGCTGAGTGTCTTCGGACATGCTGCTACGCCCCTCCAGTTGCAGCTGATTGCTCTCAGCTAAGGCGACTATCTCAGATTAGCTCACAGTTGACAATCGCCGGAGGGCTCCACAAGACTGTGCCTCGACGAGATAGCTGGTGGCTAACTCGCCACATCCGGGCAAGAGCGGAAGGCGTAGTACCGGCCCGGGGCGACGCTGGGGGTGTCGCCCCGCTCGGTCCGCCGAGCCTGGCCCGGAGGCAGCGACCGTGTCAGCGGACTGCCTCCGGGCCCGGCGTTCAGCGCGGGACCGCCCAGAACACGGCTACGGCCAGGGGGTGGGTCCATTCAACGGTCGAACTCATGCGGAAGGTGCCGCCAGCTCCGGAGGACTTGCCGCACGGCGCTCTCCGGCGAACCGCGCTTCTGGCCAAGTGCGCCAGTGAGCTTTGCTGCTTCCCGTTGAGCGCCGAGCCCGGGCACGGCCTGCGGAGGTGTCAGCGGATTGCGCCCGCCCGGCGGCCGACAGCACTATCGCCGGAGGTCTTCCTGCGCGGTGCCACCGCGGCCACCCCGGCCCCTCGCGAACTGCAGCCATCCGTCAGCTCGGAATGCTCCCGCCGGCCCCGTGGCCACCCAGCCAGCGGCGGTGTCAGCGAACGGCGTCCGGATTCGCGAACCGCAGCCATCCGCCAGTCGACTTCCCAGACCGCTCGGAACGCTCCCGCAGGCGCCGCGTGACCGAAGATCTCAGCGAACCGCTTCCGGCCCAGCGAACTGGGCCCACTCGGCAGCCCACCGCGCCGCACGCCGGTGGTCCAGCACGCGCCGCGCCACCCAGAACGCTCCGCCCAGCACCGCGACCGCGCACAGCCAGCAGAAGGCCGCGACGAGCACGCCATTGGTGACCGCGTCCGCGTGCGTCAGCGGGGCGGTGGTCTGCTTGCCGGAGTCGTCGAGCCAGATGTCGGTGGTCGAACCCTCGGTCGCGGAAGCGCTGGGCACCGTGATGATCCCGGTCCGCTGCACGCTGTTCGGCGGCTTCCAGACCGCGTTCACACGCGCGGTGTTGGCGATCGGCGCGCTGTCTCCGACCGAAGCCGCCGGTTGCGCGGCCGTCGTGAGCACCGTGGCGGTGACCTGGTGCCGCGACTGCAGCTGCGCGTCCGAAGCGGCGGTCTCCGCGGTGATGTCCGCGCTGCCGATCATCATCGCGAACGGAATCGCGATGAGCGCCAGCAGCGTGACGATCCCGGCGAACACGCCTTCGATCCGGTCCGACCGTCGCACGAGCGGGTTGCGCACGGCGCCGAGCCGTCGGAGCAATCGTTTGCCAGGGTGTGGTGGTCTGCCTGCCCGAGTCCTGTTCCGCATGGCTCCCATGGTCCTCTTCCGCGCGCGCGAGCGCTGTGTCCCGCACAACGTTTTTCACGTTTTTCCTGGGGATCCGGTGTGTTTCTGCTTACCTCAAGGGCGCGGCTTTACCCATGTGGGTGACGACGAGCGGAGGTGGGGCCATCGCGGCGAGTGGTCCAGGCCAATGTCCGGCGGGCTCGGGCGGCCCGGAGCACGTTGCCTGGATTGATCTTTCGCCGCGCGCGTCCGGGAATGGGTTGCGGTGTCGGTGATTCAGCGGCGGATCGTCTGATTCGCACGGTTCACGTTGGCGGGCAAGCGATCTTGCGCCGCCGGCCGGCCGTGCGCCGGATGTTCGCGCGGAGGCCACCGCGGGTTTCCGTCGCGGCCAGCTCGGGCGGGTTCGCCCGCCCGAGCTGTCGCGAAATTGCTTGCCGGTGATCGTCCCGGAATCGGGCCATTGCCGAGCACAAACCGAGGAGTGCTCCCGATATCCGGGAACCATTCAGTCGACCAGTCGAATCGTGGCCGTCGGGCTGTGCGAACGCCGCCGGGTGATCCCGTGTTCGGCGACGATTCCTAGTTGGATGCTGCGATCGGCGGGCGCCCAGTAGCCCGTGCGCACGAAATAACCGTCCATTGTGCAGAGCCGGTTCGCGCTCTTGCGGGAACTGATCGTCTCCCAGCCCCATTGCCGTCCGGTCTCCTCGACGCCGTTGCGCCGCACGTGCAGCCGCGGGTTCCCGATCTCCCGGCAGTACGCGCTGCCGTCCGCGATGTACAGGACGCCGTCGACCTTGTAGAACCTCTTGCCGTCCAACAGGCTCACCTGGCCGGACAGGGTGAAGTGCACCCTGCCGCCATTGGCCCCGTCCATCGTCCAGTCGAGACAGAATTCCTTCGTCGGAACTTCGAGCGACTGGGTCATGGCCGTGTCTCCTTTGCTCGCATGCCGGAGCGTCCAGGAAAATATAAGGAAGAAACGGGTTCCCCGCAGGTATCGGGAACCGTTTTCACCCAAAGAGGCCCAGTGGCCACGCATCGTGGTCAACGCCCGATTAATCGGTGGAATTACCGCCGATGGGGTATAGCGGATACGATAAGTGAATTCGTCTTGCCCGAAACCGGTGGCCGCCCGGCGGTACCGGGGCTCGCGGGCCGCGCGGGCCGTGTCGGCAGCGTGACATCTCCCATGACGCTTGTCATAGCCGCGGCCGTGTGCGACCCTCGGATTATGACGACTGTCATGACCGCCGTGCGACCGGCCACCGCCGGTTCCGTGGCCGATCTCGTCCGCGCCTGCTCGCCGGAATCGCTGAGCCGCCGGTTCACCCTCGGCGGCCCGATCGACCCGGAGGCGGTCCTGTCCCGGTACCGGCGATTCCTGCTCGCCGGCACCGCCCTCGTCGCCGAGGTTTCCGGCGTGCCCGCCGGGCTCCTGAACGCGGTTCCGGAAGACGACCGCCGCGTCGAACTGGGGCTGCTCGTCGCCGACGGGTGGCAGCGGCAGGGCATCGGCCGCGGCCTGGTCCGGCTGGCCGCCGAGCAGTGGCGAGGCTGGACGCTGCACGCCACTGTGCAGGAGGGCAACGTCGCCGCGGACGGA
The DNA here is from genome assembly GCF_042754125.1 of Amycolatopsis sp. NPDC059235. NCBI lineage: Bacteria > Bacillati > Actinomycetota > Actinomycetes > Pseudonocardiales > Pseudonocardiaceae > Amycolatopsis > Amycolatopsis sp. NPDC059235. The sequence continues at coordinate 43,571 of NZ_JBHZAG010000042.1, read as the reverse complement.
TTGCTGCGGGCGTGCGGATTCCGCTTCGTCCCGGGGTACGGCGGCGAGAACGAGTACGAGCTGACGGTCACGGAGGAGACGCTCGATGACGGAACGGCCGGCGCGCGACCGGATGGTCTTCAGCGCTGCGCAGTTGCTGCGTACGCAAGGCCTGAGCGGCACCGGAATGCGCGAGGTAGTAGCGCATGCCGAAGCGCCGCGGGGGTCGCTGCAGCACTACTTCCCGGGCGGTAAGGAACAGCTGTTCGGCGAGGCCATCGACTGGGCGGGCCGTTACGCCGCGCGCCGCGTGACGCGCGCGATGGCCTCCCTGACGGACCCGACGCCGTCCGCGCTCTTCGCTGCGGTTGTCGAGTACTGGCGCGCGGAGTTCGTCGAGATCGGCTACGACTACGGCTGTCCGTTAGTAGCCACCGTCACTGACACGGCGGCGTCGAGCGAACCGTTGCGCGAGCGTGCGAACGACGCCTTTGTGCAGTGGCGGAAACCCATCGTGTCCGCGCTGGAGCAGATGGGCGTACCGACGGCGCGCGCCGCTTCGTTGGCAGTGTTGATGATCAGCGCGCTTGAAGGAGCCTTGGTGTTGGCGCGCGTCGAGCACGCGGTGACGGCGCTCGACACCGTCGTCGAGGAGCTAGGTCCAGTTCTCGGCGCGGCGGTGGACAAGCGCCGCCGTCGCTAACGCCGGTCGAGCTTCGCGCGCAACGCGGCGACAGTGTCCGGGTCGTGCAGCAGTTCGGCGAAGTGCTTGGACTCCGACTCCATTCGTTCTTCGACGCTAATGTCGGTGCGGTCGTGCAGCAGTGCGCGCGTTGCCGTCAGCGCGCATACCGACCGTGCGGCGAGGGTCGCGACGCGTTCCTCGACGCGCTTGTTGAGCGCTGTCGCGTCAGGGAGCACTTCATTGACCAACCCGAGTTGTGCTGCGTCGACCGCGGGGAGTCGTTCTCCGAACAGCAGTAGCTCCGCCGCGCGCTGTGGACCGACTCGGCGCGGCAGCGCGTAACTGCTGCCGAACTCCGGCACCAGCCCCAACGGCACGAATGGGAACTGCAGGTAGCTGCGTTCGGTGGCGTAGACGAGGTCGCAGTGCAACAGCAGGGTCGCGCCGATGCCGACAGCCGGACCGTCGACCGATGCGACCACCACTGCCTGCGTCGCGAGCAAGGCCTCTTGAAACACCCGCGCGGGCGTCTTCGTGCGGTCTCCGGCTTCGTGCGCGAGGAAGTCACCGAGGTCGTTGCCTGCGGTGAACGCGCCGCCCGCTCCGCTCAGTACGGCGATAGGCGTGCGTACAGCGTCGAAGGCGTCGGCGAGGGCGACGTACATCGCCTTCGTGAGCGCGTTGCGCTTCTCCGGCCGGTTGATGGTGACAGTGGTGACCTGTCCGTCGACAGTCGTCTCGATGCTCATTCACAGCTGCGCAACAGCAGCGAGCAGCAGATCGACTTCTGCTGCAGTCGTGTACGGCGCGATGCCAGCGCGTACGGCACCAGCGTCGCCGAGACCGAGATGCCGCGCGCACTCGATGGCGTAGAACGTCGAAGCAGGCGCGTTGATCCCGCGCGCGCCGAGGCGCTCGTACACGGCCTGCGGCGTCAGGCTGGTGACCGAGAACAGCACTGTCGGCGTACGGCGACGCGTCGGTGAGCCGTAACGGACGACGCGCGGCAGCGCAGCGAGACCGTCCTCCAGCCGCTGCAGCAGTGCGTCTTCATGCGCTTCGAGAGCTGTAAGCGACGTACGCAAACGCTCGCGGCGGCTGCCTTCGCTCGGCACGAGCCCAGCGAGGAAGTCGATAGCCGCCGTAGTGCCCGCGAGGAGTTCGTACGGCAACGTACCCAGTTCGAAACGCTCAGGAACGGCGTTGCTCGACGGCAGCAGCTTGTCCGGCTGCAGCGTCTCCAGGAGATCGGGCGCGGCGGCGAGAAGACCGAGGTGCGGGCCGAGGAACTTGTACGGCGAGCAGGCGTAGAAGTCAGCGCCCAATGCGGCGATGTCGACCGGCGAGTGCGGCGTCAGATGCACGCCGTCCACATAGCTCAGCGCGCCTGCTTCGCGCACCGCGTCGGTAATCGCCGGGATATCCGGACGAGTGCCGAGGAGATTCGACGCCGCGGTGACCGCGACCAGTCGCGTCCGGTCAGTGAGCAGCTCTGTGATCGCGGACGTCGGCAACTCGCCCGTCCCCGGATCGAAGTCCGCCCAGCGAACGGTCGCCCCGCGTGCTTCGGCGGCCTGCACCCACGGCCGGACGTTGGCGTCGTGGTCCAGCCGGGTGACCACGACCTCGTCGCCCGGACCCCAGTTCTTCGCGAGCGTGCGGGAGAAGTCGTAGGTCACCTGGGTCATGCTGCGCCCGAACACGACGCCCTCCGGACGCGCGCCGAGCAGGTCAGCGACGGCTTGGCGGGCTTCGCGCACGACGCCGTCCGCGCGGCGCTCCGCCGCCGTGACGGTGCCGCGGTTCGCGATAGCGGCGCAGAGGGTCGAGGACACTGCTTCGCCGACCACGTCCGGGACTTGGGAACCGCCAGGTCCGTCGAAGTGGGCAGCGCCGCTCTCGAGCGCGGGGAAGTGCTTGCGGATCGCGTTCACGTCGTAGGCCACGGCTGCCAGCTTGCCTGATCCCCGGTCGAGTGTCGTGCTCCGCGCGGGTGCGATCATGCCGCAGTCCCGTTGCTCTTGGAGAGGGGTCCGCCGGTGCTCGCCGAAGAGGTCGAAAAACTGCTCGCCCAGCCGTTGCCGTGGCCGATCGTGCAGGCAGGCGATCCCGTGCTGCGCGCCGCCGCCCGCCCGTACGAGGGCGAACTGAGCGACGGGATGCTGTCGGCGTTGATCGAAGGCATGAAGGAGACGATGCGCGCCGCACCCGGCGTCGGCCTGGCTGCGCCGCAGATCGGCCTGTCGGTGCGGATCGCGGTGGTCGAAGACGGTGCGCGCGAACGCCCAGGCGTCGCCGAATCCACCCTCGCCACCCGCGGGATCGTCCCGTTGCCGTTCCGCGTGCTGGTGAATCCGACGTACACCCGAGTGGGCGACGAAACCGCCGCGTTCTTCGAAGGCTGCCTCAGCGTTCGCGGCTGGCAGGCCGTCGTCGCGCGGGCCCTGCGGATCAGGCTTCGCGGCAGTGACGAAACCGGTGCCGCCCTGGACGAGGAATTGTCCGGCTGGCCAGCGCGAATCGTCCAGCACGAGACCGATCACCTGCACGGCATCCTGTACCTGGACCGAGCCGAATTGCGCTCGCTGTCCACCCACGAGGCCGTCGCCCGCCGCTGGACCCAGCCGACCCCCGCCGACGCCGCCCGCGAACTGGGCTTCGAGCTCCCCTGAGGTAGTTGGCTCCGATTTTTGTCGGTGCCCGCTGATACGTTCCTCCGCAGTTGCCCCGACCGGGGCTCGCCACTGGGGAGGAACCTCGTGAACTCGTTGCAAGACAAGGCAAAGCTCTTCCGCGAACTGCACGCGTCGGACGTCCTCGTGCTGCCGAACGCCTGGGACGCGGGCAGCGCGGTCGCCATCGAACGCGCCGGCGCGCCCGCGATCGCCACCACCAGCGGCGGCGTCTCCTGGGCGCTAGCCAGAGGCGACGGCCAACACCTCTCGCGCGCGGAAATGCTGTCAGTCGTAGCCCAAATCGCCGCAGCCGTAGAAGTCCCAGTGACGGCCGACGTAGAAGGCGGCTACGGCCTAGCCCCCTCAGCCGTAGCGGAAACCGTGACCGGCGTAGTCGAGGCCGGGGCGGTAGGCGTGAACCTGGAAGACTCCCGCGCCGGAACTCTGACCCTCTTCACCCCAGACGAACAGGCAGAACGCTTCACCGCGGCCCGAGCCGCCGCCGCGACGGCCGGTCTCTCGGAGCTGTGGATCAACGCCCGGACAGATGTGTACCTCTTCGGAATCGGCGAACCCGCCGGCCGCTTCGACGATGTCCTGACCCGAGCCCGCGTCTACGCCGATGCCGGAGCGGACAGCGTCTTCGTCCCCGGCCTGGTGGACCTCGAAGTCTTGGCGGAGCTGGCAAAGTCGTCGCCGATCCCAGTGAGCGCCATGGCCGGACCAGGAGCACCCCCGGTGTCAGAGCTAGCGGCGGCCGGAGTGCGCCGGGTGAGTGTGGGAACGTCGATCGCCCAGGCGGCTTACTCCCTGGCCCACCACGCCGCGGCGGAAATGCTGAAGCAGGGGACTTATGGGGAGGTGACAGGGGCACTGGACTTCGGAGCGGTGAACGGCTGGTTCAGCTGAGCCTGGTCCTCGACTGGTCCCGACTCCGGCTGAACCAGGGCGACCTGAGCCTGCGTGGGCTGCGTCCTCGCTTGGCTTGAGCTTCGGCTGGTCTCGGGACGGTCGAGTCTGCGCGGGCAGCGCTCCAGGTCGGCCCGAGTCCTGCGGGCTGGGGAAGCCGGAACCGCACCGCGCGAGCGGTCGATTCGAAGGCGCGGCCGAGGCGAATCGGAACGGGCCGGGACAGGGGCGTTGCAGCATTTCAGCTGAACCGAGCGGAGCTAGCCGAGCGGGCAGCGCGAGGTGAGATGCCAGCCTCAACCCGTGTCGAGCCGCCCAACCTGGCCCGAGGCAGCGCCGATTGACTCGAGTCGGTCCTCTCCGGCTGGCTCCTCGCGGCCGGGTCAGCTCATCCGCCTTGCCCAGCCCTGAACGAGTCAGGCCAGCTGCCGCAGCCCGCGCAACCAGCCTGAGCCAAGTCAATCCGTCCGGCCCAAGCCGGGTCACTTCAATCCGTCGGCCTGATCTGAGCCAGTCGGCGAAGCCCGAATCAGCCCGCTCGCCCAGCCTGAGCCACTGCGTCCAGCCCAAGCCGCGTCACTCCAACCCACCCGGCCCAACCTGAAACCAGCCAGCCAAGCCCGAGCCAACCCACCTCAGTCTCAACTCAACCGCCGCCAACCCACGCTCACCCCACAACCAACCGCCCACTCCGCTCCAACTCCAGCAACCTCCGCTTGCACTCCACCCCAGCCGCGTAGCCGGTCAGTGATCCGTCGCTGCCCAGCACCCGGTGGCACGGCACCACGATGCCGATGGGGTTCCGGCCGTTCGCCAGGCCGACCGCGCGGGACGCCGTCGGGCGGCCGATCGATTCCGCCAGTTCTCGGTAGGTCGTCGTCTCGCCGTACGGGATCCGCAGGAGCGCCCGCCACACCGTCTCTTGGAAAGGAGTTCCACTGAAAGCTAACGGAAGGTCGAACTCGACCCGGTCACCAGCGAAGTACTCGTTCAGCTGACGCGTCGCCGCGGAGAACGGGCGGTCGTCGCGGTCGCCGAAGGCGGCGCGTGGCGGGCGGTACTGCTCGTTGCCGATGTACAGGCCGGCCAGGCCGCCGTCGCGGGCCATGAGGGTCAGCGGGCCTTCGGGGCTGTCGATGACGGTGTGCACCACGGTCATGCCGACACCGCGGGAATTCGGTTGATCGGATGGTCGCCGGTCGCCCAGAGATGCTGGACCGCGTACGCGCGCCACGGCTGCCACCGGCTGGCATGTGCGGTCAAAGCGGCTGGACTTGTTGGCAGGCCTAGGGTTTCGGCGGCGATCTTCACTCCCAGGTCGGTCGCGACGAAGGCGTCCGGATCGCCGAGGGCGCGCATGGCGATGCTCTCCACCGTCCACGGGCCGAAACCCGGCAGCGCGGCCAGTTGCGCGCGGGCGTGGACCCAATCGCCGCCTGCGGTGAGGTCGACGTCGCCGGAGACGAGAGCCGACACCAGGCCCAGCAGGGTCGCGCGGCGGGACTTCGGCATCGCCAGCGTTTCCGGGTCCAGGTCCGCCAGCGACTCGGGCGACGGGAACAGGTGCGTCAGACCGCCCTCCCGGTCCTCGATCGGGGTGCCGTGCGCCAGGACCAGACGTGCCGCGTGGGTGCGGGCGGCGGCGGTCGAGACCTGTTGGCCGAGAACGGCTCGTACGGCGAACTCGGCGGCGTCGGTCGTGCGCGGGACGCGCCTGCCCGGGGCGGCGGCGACCAGGGGAGCGAGGGTCGGGTCCGCGGCAAGTTGCTCGTCGACCGCGACTGGGTCGGCGTCCAGGTCGAGCAGCCAGCGGCAGCGGCTGATCGCGGCGGCTAGGTCGCGCAGGTCGGTGAGACTCAGGCGGCACGCGACGTGGTCCGGCTCCGGGCGGAGCGACACCACGCCGTGGCCGTGCGGCAGTCGCAGCGTGCGGCGGTACGCGCCGTCGCGCCATTCCTCGACGCCTGGGACCGCGGTGGCGATCAGGTGCCCGAACAGGTTGTCCGGGCACAGCGGCCGGCGGAACGGGAGCCGTAGCGACAGGACGCCTGGCGACTTGGTCCGCTTGCCGCCACGGACACGCGCACGCAGTTCGCTCGGCGTCAGGGCGAAGATGGCCCGCACGGTTTCGTTGAACGTCCGGATGCTGGAGAACCCGGCCGCGTGCGCGATATCGCTCATCGGCATCGTGGTGGTTTCGATCAGCAGCCGGGCGGTCTCGGCGCGCTGGGCCCGGGCGAGCGCGAGCGGTCCGGCGCCGAGTTCGGCCTGCACCTGGCGTTCGATCTGCCGCACGCTGTACCCCAGCCGCGCGGCGAGGCCCTGCACGCCTTCCCGGTCGACGACCCCGTCGCCGATCAGGCGCATCGCGCGCGCCACGACGTCGGCGCGTTCGTTCCACAGCGGCGAACCGGGTGACGCGTCGGGCCGGCAGCGTTTGCAGGCGCGGAATCCGGCGGCCTGCGCGGCGGCCGCGCTCGGGTAGAAGCGCATGTTCTCGACCTTGGGCGGCACCACCGGACAACTCGGCCGACAGTAGATTCGCGTGGTCAGCACCGCGGTGAAAAACCACCCGTCGAACCGGTCGTCCTTCGACTGCACCGCGCGGATACAGCGTTCAGTGTCCTCGTACACGCCGACCAGTCTGCCCCGCCGCGCGCACGAAACCTCGCGAAAAAACGACATCACCCTGGCGGGGCAACCGGCTCCCGGATCGCGGCCCGCGTGTCGACGACGGACAACCGGCACACCAGCCCGGTCAGGCCCCGATGCCCCCGGGTGAAGATCATGAACACCAGATGCGCCAGCAGCCACAGTGACGTCCACCCGGAGTCCAAGCCGACCAGAATGAAATAGCCGCCCGAACCGATCAGGAACCGGACGATCGACTGCAGTACCGACGGCGGCCGCCCGTCCGCGCGCACGACCGTCAGCATGACCGCACGCTGACCAGGCGTCGCGCCGTTGCCCGCCAGCGGCACGAGCAGCAGCAGAACCGCGGTGGGCACCCAACGGCCGAGGACGTCGTCGATCAGCGTGTTGTTCTGCAGCGTGCCCTTCATGACGTACTGCACCACGAGCGCGATCATGCTCAGCACGACGCCCACCAGCGTGACCGAGATCAGATCGAGCACCATGCCCAGCAGCCGCCGCCGGGCGAGGACGGGACGCGGCTCGTCGGCCGGACGCAGCCGTCCAGACCGGCGCAGCACGGGCGCGAGCAGCGCGCCGACCCCCGCTCCGACGGTGTTCGACAGCAGGTCGCCGGTGTCGAACAGCCGGTATGGGCACTCCATCAGGAACCACACGCCGGTCAGCTGGGTCGTCTCGATGGCGAGCGACACGAAGAACCCGCTGACGATCGAGAACCCGATGCTCCGCCCGAAAAGCCGCCGCAGGAACACGCCCCACGGCACGAAGAACGCGACATTGAACAACACCTGACGCAGCGCCGGATTATCCAGCAACCCGGTGTTGAACTGCTTCATGTCTTCAAGGAACTGAAGCGGATTCCACACCGGATGCCGCAGCGATTCGTGTGCCACGCAGTACGCCGCGTCGACGTTCGGCAGCGGCAGCAGCGTGTAGGTGACCAGCGCGAAGCAGTACACGAGGCACGCCGGCGCGGCGATCGCGCGCAGCAGGCCGAGTTCGCCGCGTTTGCGATAGCTGACCGCCACATACGGCACCACCAAAACGAACGCCAGCCCGAATCCGGCGAATACGGCGATCAGCGTGGGACCGCTCCACTGAGTCATCGTTCCTCCACCCGGCGTGAGCGCACAGGCTAGCGGGCGGCAGTAACCTGGGCACGCGGGAAGGAGGAGCAGTGGACGACGACATCGAAGACAACGCCGACACCGGCGTGCTGGATCCCGAAGACACCCTGGAGGACGGCGACCCCTATGACGAGGGGTATTCGCCGCCGGAACGTCCACTCGCGACCCGCGACTGGGGCACCACCGCCGCCGAGGAAGCCGCCGGGGAAAGCTGGGCGGGCCGCCTGGCCCGCGAACTCCCGGACATCCGCGCGACCGACGGCGACGGCCTCGGCGACACTGACGACACCGACGGCGAACTGGTCGACGACGAGGTCGGCGACTTCCGCGCGGGCCGCCTCGTCGCCTCCAACGCCGGCTTCGGCCCCGACACCGAGGCCGAACTGTATGCCTCGGACATCGGCATCGACGGCGGTGCGGCGTCGGCCGAGGAAGCCGCCGTGCACGTCGTCAATCCGCAGGATTGGTGACTCCTCCGCGGGGGTTGGCAAGCCAGCCGGGAGCTCGTCGCCGACCCTGCGGGATTGGCGATTCCTCTCCTGGATCGGCGAGCCTGCCGGGAGCTTGGCACCGACCCCGAGGGATTGGTGACTCCGCTCCCGGGGAGGCGAGCCTGCCGGGAGCTCGGCACCGACCCCGAGGGATCGGCGACTCCTCTCCCGGGGCGGCTAGCCAGCCGGGAGCTCGTCGCCAATCCTGCGGGATTGGTAACGCCTTTCCCGGGTCGGCAGGCCAGCCGGAAGTCCGTCGACCGCGTTCGGCTGCCATGGCGGTGACGACCGCGCTAGTCCGCCGGATCCCCGATCCAGACTGACGCCGGAAGCACGTACGGCCGCAGCAGTTTGACCAGCTCCGCGTCCCCGTCGCCGTGCAGGGTTTCCTCGGTCAGCCGCCGGGCGACCCCGGCCAGGAAATCGGCGATCTGGACCCGCGGTTCGGACTTCGAGTCGACGAATCGCCACCGCGGCACCGGGTCGAGCAGTTGCGCGAGCCGGGCCGGGGTGAGGGACGGCTGCTCGTCGTGGATGACTTTTTCCGGCCGCCAGAACGCGATCGTGTCGGCGAGGGCGGGCATCAACGGGTCGAGCGGCGGGACGAGGCCCGGGTTGGCGAGCAGGTCGTCCCGCAGGGCGGTCAGTTGCGGGCGGGCCGCGACCAGATCGCCGAGGACGTCCGTCTGGGCGAAGAATTCGTCGGGAGTGGTCGCCGGGAGGCGGCGGTTCGAGGTACGCAACAGTCCGGTGAACGAGCGCAGGAATTCTGTCCAGCGGCCGGGTCCGTGGAGGCGTGGACCGTCTTGGTGGAGGGCACGGGCGCGAGCGTCCGGACGGCGTCGCAGGCATTCCGGGTACGGGGTCTGGTCGACGAGCAAATCGACGATTTTGCCCGCGAGGAACAGCGCCTTGTCGACGAGCAGGACGCTGGCGGCATCGGCGAGAGGTTCGGTGAGCAGCCACTCCAACGCGGCGCGGTTCTTCGCGCGCAGCAGATGGTTGGCTTTGTACTCGAGCGCGGGCGAACCGATGAGTTCCCGCAGCCGCGCAACACATTCCGCGGCGTCCGCCGGTTCCAGCCGGACGGCGGCGTGCGCGAATACCGCGGTGTTCGCGCCGATCAGGTTCACGCCCTCCGAACCGGACTCGTCGCACGCGATCGCCGGCGGCCGCACAAGGCCCGATCCTGCCAGGTCCGCGAGGCGAGGGCGACCCCATTTCTCCAGGGGACCCCTGAGGTGGATTCCCGGATGTGCCGGCGGCCCCGGACGTTTCACCATGAAGGGGACGGAGGGAGCCGGTCATGGTGCTCGTCGAGGAGGACGTACACGCACTGGACGACGTCCGGCGCGGACTGGTGGTGGTCCGCAACGGTTTCGCCGGGACCGCGGAATGCTACCTGTGGTCGGTCGGCGGGCGAGTCCCGCTGTGGGAAACGCAGGCGATGGACCGCCTGCACCGCCGGGGCCTGGTGAGAATCGCCCGCCGCCGGGGAGCCCCGGCGAGCCCGGTGGTGCTGACCGACCTCGGCGCGGCCGCCGCTTGAGTCCTTTGTGGACGGTGGTGCGGGTGCTTGCACGGCAGGTCGGAAGCAGTTGGCTCCGCGGCCTGGGATTCGTGTCGAGCCGCAGTGCCGTGGCGGGTTTATTTCGGCGGACGGGTGATGCCTCGGCGCGGCCTTGAGCCGGGGATTCCGGGCGATGGCAGGCCTTCCTTCCGCGGAAGTTCGCTCGAGGCGGCGCTGGCCGCGGCGATTGCCAGCGGGTTCTAGCGGATGCTTGCCAGGTCTGCAGTCGTCAATACCAAACGTCCCCGGACGGACGCCGCGTTGCGTTCGCCGCGGTTTCCGGGGATGAGACCTCAGGGCCGCGGCGAGGGCCGCTCTGGTGCGATGGCTGCTGGTGGCGGTGCGGCGGTTGGTCGCCGTCCGGGCGAGAGCTGCGCGTGTCGGAATGTCCTGGCGCATGGGGCGGCCCTGGCTCCAACTGGATCAGTCTGGGCATTACGAATCGCCACCGGCGTGCCCCTCCACGCCGTCGGGGCGGAACGGCCCATGGTGCCCCGGTGCCGTTGGTGGGCGGGAGCGGAACGGCCCATGGTGCCCCGGTGCCGTTGGTGGGCGGGAGCGGAACGGCCCAAGGTGCCCCGGAGCCGCCGGGAGGGCGGTGTGCGCAGCGCTCCCGGCGGCTCCAGGGCGGTCGGGCGGCCGGGACGGTGATCCCAGTGCACGGCACCGGCGTGCGCCGACCTGGTGAGCAAGCCTTCCGGCTGGATCAATTTCGAACTTAGCCCAGGTCCGGGGCTCGCAGGCGGTGCGTTCCCCGATCGTGTCGGCGGAACCACGCGGGTGGGCGGGTATCGATCGGGGCAGCGGCGCTCAGCGGGGAAAGCTCGCCGGGCAGGTGCGGTGCCAGGCGGGAGAGCTGCACCGATCGGGGGAGCGAGACGGATAAGGCAGCGGGGCGGGGAAGCGGCACGGATGAGGCGGCGGGGCGGGGAAGCGAGACGGATGAGGCGGCGGGGCGGGGAGGCGACACCGATGAGACAGCGGAGTGGGAAAGGCTGCGGCGCCCAGCGCGGTCGGCGCAGCGGACAGCCACCACATCGAGCGAGAGGCAGCGAGGGCGGGGGACAGCGAGGGCGGGGGACAGCGAGGGCGGAGGACAGCGAAGGCGGGGAACGGCGAGGGCGGGGACGCGGAGTCTCACCCAGCGTTGGAAAGAACAGCAGCAGCACCGGGTCAGCACCGGGTAGGGAGCAACACGCCGCCGGTGCGGGACAATCGGCCTTGAGCGGGAGGATGATCGGGGCATGGCCGGGTTCAGGGCTCGTCATCGGCGGGCGGTTGCGGACGAGGCGCTGGTCCGCGCGCTTTTCGAGGAGCATGGGCGCGCGATGCTCGCCTACGCCACCCGGTTGCTCGGCGACCGCGCGGCGGCGGAGGATGTGGTGCAGGAGGCGCTCGTCCGCGCGTGGCGCAGTCCGGACAGTCTGGTCAACGGGCGCGGGTCGGTGCGCGGCTGGCTGCTCACCGTGGTGCGGAACCTCGTGATCGACCGGTTCCGGGCCAAGGAGGCGCGGCCGCAGGAGGTGGCCGAGTCGCCGTCGGGCGGGCCGGTCGAGCGGGATCATGCCGATCAGGTCGTCGACTCGATGGTGGTGCTCGCCGCGCTCGACGGGCTTTCTCCGGAGCATCGCGAGGTGCTCGAGCAGATGTATCTGCAGGGACGGAGCGTCGCGGAGGCGGCTGAGCGGCTCGGGATTCCTCCGGGCACGGTGAAGTCCCGCTCGTATTACGGGTTGCGGGCGTTGCGGGAAGAGTTCCGGCGAGCGGAAGGAGTGGCCGGATGAACACTGCCGACGAACACGTCGACCTGGCGGGATACCTGTCCGGTCAGCTCGCCTCGGGCGAGCAGCGCGACGTCGAGGCGCATCTGGACGGCTGCGAGCGGTGCCGGGCCGAGGCCGCGTCCCTGCGCGAGGTGCAGAGTTTCCTCGGGGAGTTGCCGCCGGAGGCGTTGCTGGAGGGGCCGCCGGTGGGCGCGGACCTGGTGATGCAGCGGACCGTCGACCGGGTGCGCGCGGAGTCGCGTGCGCAGGCCGGGCGGGGACGCTCGATGGCGATCGTCGCGGCGGTCGTGGTGGCCGCGGTCGCGGTGAGTGTCGGGGTGCTGGTGGGACGCAACTGGTCCGGGCCCGCGGTGGCGGTGCCGACTGCGCCGCCGCCGTCGTCGACCAGCGTGGTTCCTGGCACGAAAGTCATTTCCGGTGCGGACGCCAGCGGGCAGACCCGGCTCACCGCGAGCATCGTGCCGGAGACCGGCTGGGTGCGCGTGGACGGTTCGGTGACCGGCATTCCGGCCGGGCAGAAATGCCTGCTGGTGGTCATCGGCAAGAACGGCCAGCGCCAGGTCGCGGGCGGCTGGATGGTGTCGGAGAGGGCGGCGCGGGACGGCGCGTACCTCTACGGCACGGCGGTCGTCGACCCGGCTCAGGTCGCGGCGGTGGCTATCGAGAACACCGCCGGCCACCGGTTCGTGGAGGCGGACGTCAGCTGAACCGGCGGTCGAGCCATTCCCGGACGGGCTGCCACGGCTCGTCCCCGGGGTCGATCAGCCGGAAGTGGTCGACGCCGGGAAGCTCGACGTAATCCACGTCGTCGCCGGCCGCCTTCGCCGCGGCCACGTAGTCGCGGCTGTGCGCCACCGGGACCCGGACGTCGGCGTCGCCTTGAACGACCAGCTGCGGGCAGCCGATCGGGACCTGCCGGATCGGGGAGGCCGCGGCGTCGTCGCCGGTCAGGAACAGTCCGGCGGCCCCTTCGCCCAATTCCTCGGCCCGCGCGCGGGGGACGTCGGTGATCGGGGCCAGTGCGACGACACCGGCGAGCGAACCCCCGGTCAACAGCGCCAAGTGCCCGCCCGCGGAGTGTCCGATCGCGACGGTCGGAAGCGCGGCGGGGCGTTCGACGGCGGCGATCGCGGCCAGCACGTCGTCCAGGGTTTGCGGCCAGCCGCCGGTGTCGCCGTCGATGCGCCGGTACTCGACGTTCGCCACGTACCAGCCCGCGGCGACGAGGTCGGCTGCCATCGGGTCGAGCTGGTGCAGGTCGTGCCGGGCGCGCCACCATCCGCCGTGCAGCAGGACGGCGGTGCCCCGCCCGCCCGGAGTCCCGTGGAGTTCGACGAACTGGCTGGGCTCGCTGCCGTAGCGGAGGGTTTCCATGCTGGCCATTAGATCACCATCGGGCCAGCCGTTCGTGCACTCTCGCGAGCCCTTCGTGTGCCGCGCGATACGCCTCGTACAGGCCGGTCAGGTCCGTCGAGGGGGCGAAGGTTCGCTCAACGGCGACGGTCGCGGCTGCGGCGGTTTCGACGTCCGGATACTGGCCCGCGCCGACGGCGCCGAGCAGGGCCGCTCCGAGGGCAGCGCTGTCGTGCACCCGGAGGCGTTCGACGGGGCGGGACAGGACGTCCGCGTGGAGCTGGGTCCAGAGGTCGCTCCGTGCGCCGCCGCCGGAGAACGTCACCGACGGAAGACGTTCGCCGCAAGCTTCTTCGACGGTTTCCAGTACGTGCCGTGCGGAGAACGCGACGCCGGTCAGCACGGCTCGCGACAGGTCCGCGGTGCTCGTGGACGAGGTCAGGCCGAGGAAACTGCCGCGCAGGTCTGGATCCCACAGCGGCGCGCGTTCGCCTTGCAAATGCGGGAGGAACACCACGCCGGGCTGGCCGTCCGCGGCGGAGGCGAACACCTCCGGCACGGACAGCCCGGACACCCGGCTCCACCAGCGAACGGCGTCGCCGGCGGCTTGGGTCGGTCCGGCGTGGACGACGACGTCGCCGCGCGGTGGGAAGGTGACCAGCCCTCGGACTGATTCGTTCCGGTGCGAGGCGGCTGCGACGACCAACGACGTCCCGCAGGTGACCATCGCACGGCCGGGTTCTGTGGTGCGGGTGCCGAAAACCGCGCCGAACGCGTCCATGGTTCCGACGACAACCGGTGCGTCGCCCAGTACGGCAGCGTGGCCGAGGGGTTCCTCTGGAGCGAGCAGTTCCGGCAGCCGCACGCCGAGCCCGTCGACGAGCGCGACTGCTTCGGGCAGGTAACCGGAAGCGCCCGCGATGCGTACGCCGGACAGCAGGTCGGTCGCGACCCTTCCGGTGAGCCGGGCACCGATGAAGTCCTTGGGGCTCATCATCCATCGCGCGCGGGACCACAGCTCCGGTTGTTCGCGCGCGAACCACGCGGCCCGCGCGCCCGCGAACGACGCATCGAGCACGATCGGCCCACCCCAGATGCGTTTTTTGTCGTCGTCAGTGAAGCGGGCGTCGAGTTCCGCGGCGATCTCCGCGCAGCGCTGGTCCTGCCAGATCACCGCCGGGGCGAGCGGCCGCAGGTCTTGGCCGACGAGGAGATGGGTGTTGACCTGGCTGACGATTCCGGCCGCGCGCACCGAACCGGCGGGAAGTCCGGAAAGGACGGTGTGCAGCGCGGTTTCCGTTGCGTGCCACCAGTTTTCCGGATCTTGTTCGGCCCAGCCGGGACGCGGCCGCGCGATCGGATAGGGCACCGAATGCGCCGCGAGTTCCCGGCCGTCCGCCGTGAACGCGGCGACTTTCACCGCGGTCGTGCCGACGTCGATGCCGAGCAGAGCTTCTTCGTCCATGCCACAGGGGTACCAGGAATTCGCTACCGTCGGTGCATGACCTCTGCCGCGGAGAATTACCTGCGCGAGTACCACGATCGCAAACCGGACGCGATGTCCGCGCTGATCGAGTCCGGCCGGGTGACCGGGGACGGCCGCACGAGTTACGAGGTGCTGGCCGATCGTGTCGCGCCCGCGCGCCGGGTGCTCGATCTCGGCTGCGGCGACGGCGCGCTGCTGGCCGTTTTCGCCCGTGGCGGTGCGGAAAAGCTCGCCGGCGTTGACCTTTCTTCCGGCCAGCTCGCGCTTGCCCGGCAACGGCCCGAGCTGGCCGGTGCGGAGCTGTGCCACGGGCGGGCGCAGGAGCTGCCGTTCGCGGACGACAGCTTCGACGCGGTCGTGTCGCACATGGCCTTCATGCTCATGGACAACCCCGAGGAGGTCGCCGCCGAGATCGCGCGGGTGCTGGCTCCGCGCGGAACGTTCGCGGTGGTCGTCGGCGGTCCCGAATCGACCGGCGCGACTCCGGTGTTCCTGGAATTGGCCCGGCCGTTGTTCCGCGAGGTGCCGGAGGAACGACGGGCCACCTACACCGCCGAGCGGCGCACGTCGAACCGCGAGGGGATCGACGAGGTGCTCGCTCCGGCCGGATTCGCGCCGGTTTCCTGGGAACCGTACGAGATCGACCTGACCGCCGCGCCGGATGAGGTGTGGACGTTGTGCTGCGAGTCGTATTACTCGACCGACACCCTCGATGACGCTCAGTTGTCTCGGCTGCGCGCGGCCTTTCTCGCCGAAACCGAGCAGCTGCGCACCGCCGACGGACGGCTTCCGGCGGGGCTTTGCGTCAACCTGGCCAAAACCGAGCTGCTGAAGTGACCGTTCGCGCTACCGTCACGGGCATGATGACGCCCGCCGAAGAGTTCCTGCGCGACTATCACGACCGGAACCCGGCAGCTGCGTCCGAACTGGCCGATCGGGGCCGCGTCGACGGACGCTCGGTGTACGAGGCGTTCGCCGACCACGTGGGCCAGCCGGGCAGCGTGCTCGACCTCGGCTGCGGGGACGGCGCGCTGCTGGCCGTGCTCGCCGGTCGCGGTACCGAAAAGCTCGCTGGCATCGACCTTTCCGCCAAGCAGCTGGACGTCGCCCGCGGCCGGGCCGGGCTCGCCGACGCGGATCTGCGGCCCGGCCGCGCGCAGGAGCTGCCTTTCGAGGACGACGGCTACGACGCGGTCGTGTCGCACATGGCGTTGATGCTCATGTCCGACGTCGAGAAGGTGATCGCCGAGACCGCCCGGGTGCTGCGGCCCGGCGGCGCCTTCGTGATCGGTGTCGGCGGCGGCGGGACCGACGCGCTGGAGGTGTTCCTGAAGGTCGCCCGGCCGCTCTTCGCGGTGGTCGCCGAGGACCGGCAGATCCCGACCTCCGGCGACCCGCGCAGCCGCACCCGCGAAGGTCTCGACGCGCTGCTCGGCCCGGCCGGGTTCGCGCCGGTCGAATGGCACCAGCTGCTGGTGGACCTGTCCGGCCCGCCGGATTCGGTCTGGCAGACCTGCCACGACACCTACTACCAGGTCGACGCCCTCGACGAGACGCAGCTGATGGGGCTGCGGACCGCGTTCAAGGTGGCGTCCCGGTCGCTGGTGGCCCCGGACGGCACGCTGCCGGCCGGGGCGCTCATCAACGTGGCGACGACACGGCTGACCTGACCGGTGCGCCGAACCACTGTGCGAGAGCGGTTCGGAGCGCCTCGACGTCTGGTTCGGCGTCGGTGGAGGACCAGGCGACGTAACCGTCCGGGCGGATGAGCAGGGCCGTTGGTGCGTCGCCGGTGGCCGCGGTGGACACGGTGGTCACGCGGTCGTGCCACGGTGCGGCCACGTCGGCGAGCACGGCGCCAGGGGTCAGGTCGAGCAGCACCGGCCGTGCGGCCTGGTAGGCGGCGGTCAGCGGAGCTGGGTCGGCGAGCGCCAGGTCGGGAGCCCACCGGCCGGTGCTCGGGTCGGTGCCGTAGTGGATGTCGGCCCCGGACATCAGGTCGGCGACGTGCTGCCGCGTATCCGGAAAGGCCAGCAGTTCGGCGAAGAATTCGCGCAGCGCGGTGACTTCCGGCCCGGGCGCGACGAGCGCGCTCTGCGCCTGGGTGTGCATCACGACGCGCTCGCTCACCGGACGGCGTTCGCCTTCGTAGCTGTCGAGCAGCCCCGGCGGAGCCCAGCCTTGGACCTCCGCGGCGAGCTTCCACCCGAGGTTCGCCGCGTCCTGCAGGCCGAGGTTCAGGCCCGGCCCGCCGATCGACGAGTGCACGTGGGCCGCGTCGCCGACCAGCAGGACCCGGCCTCGCCGGTAGGTCTCGGCGATCCTGGTGTTGCCGCCGGTCAGCCTGCGCAGCAGGAACGGGCCGGCACCGGACGGAGGTTCGAGCGGCAGATCGACGCCGAGCACGCGCCGCACACTCGCGCGCAGTTCTTCCATGGTCAGCGGATCGTCCTCGGCGAAGTCGGCGGCACCGCCTCGTTCGCTGGTCGACACGGCCGGGTTCGCCGGGTCGAACGGCGCGAACACGAACACCCCGGTTTCCGTCCGGTGGTGCAGGAACGGCGGGAGGACGCCGGTCTCCAGCCTCAGGCCGCCGGTCGCGGGGTCGACGAACGACTGCGGGATCCGGACATTCGCGCTGCGGGACACCGATTCGTCCCAGGTGACGCCGGGGAAGTCGATTCCGGCGAGCTTGCGCACGGTGCTGCGTCCGCCGTCCGCGCCGACGAGGTAGTCCGCGGCGATTTCGTAGGACCCGTCCGGTCCTTGAACTCGCACGGTCACCGAGTTCTCGTCCTGGGCGAAGCCGGTGATTTCGTGGCCGCGGCGGAGTTCGGCGCCGAGCCCGAGGATGTGCTCGATGAGGATCTGCTCGAGTTCGTGCTGCGGTTTCGGCAGGAGGTACATCGGGTTTCGGGGCAGATCGGCGAATTCGATCGGGAAAGCGCCGAAGACGAACCGTGGCGCGGGTGCCGGTCGAGGGCTGCCGGTGAGCTTCTCGAACAGCCCGCGCCGGTGCAGCAGCGGCACGACCTGGCCGACGAGACCGTTGGCACGGCGCACCCCGTCGGGTTCGGCGAGCCGCTCCAGGACCACGGGGCGGACTCCGGCAAGGCAGAGTTCTGCGGCGAGCATCAGGCCGTTCGGCCCGGCGCCCGCGATGACGACGGCGGACATGGGGATCTCCTTGCGGGATCAGGGAAGCACCTCGGCGAGGGTGTCGAACGCCTGGTGCACGATGGTGGACAGCTCTGCGGGCGGGTCGGTGCGCAGCCATTCCTGGATGACTGCGCGCAGCACGCCGCCGGCGGTGGTGGCGATGATCTGGACGCGGAGATCGTGGACATCCGCGCCGAGGCGTTCCGCGATCGCTTCGGCCAGTGATTCTTCGGCCGCGACATTGGCTTTGAGAAATTCGCCCGCCAGCGCGGGTTCCGCGATCATGACCCGGACTCCTGCGGTCCACTGTGGATCGGAGGTGCCGCCGGAAGCGGTGCCGCGGTCGTCGTCGAGCTGCGCCAGCGAGGCTTCCCGCAGCGCGGTCCACAGCGGTTCCGCCGCCGGGCGCGCGCGGAGGTGATCGGCGATCCCGCGAGCCCGGTCCTGGTGGCGCGCGACGATCGCTTCGGCTTTGCTGGAGAAGTAATTGTTGACTGTGCGCGGCGAAACTCCCGCCGCACGGGCGATTTCCTCGATGGTCACGTTGGACAGACCGCGCTCGACTGTGAGCCGGACTGCCGCCCAGGAGATGTCGACCCGGGTCTCTTGGCGGCGGCGGTCTCGCAGGTTCGGTCGCTCGGTCATGTGACCACCATAGCGCGCTGCTTGCGTGGCGCGCAATGTTTGCGTGTTGTGCAAGTTCGAGGGCGAAGAAGAAGCCCGGGGCGAGATGCCCCGGGCTTCTCGGCGACGCGCGTCCGGTCAGTCCTTGGTGCTCTTGAACGCGTCCTTCACCTTCTCGGCGGCCTGCTTGAGGTTGCCCTTGCCCTGCTCTGCCTTGCCTTCGGCCTGCCACTGCTCATTGTCCGTGGCGTTGCCGATCGCTTCCTTGGCGCGACCCTTAAGTTCTTCGGCCTTGTTTTCGGCTTTGTCGTTCACTGTGGGTCCTCCCTTTCTCGTCCCTCGCGCTTCGGCTACCCGCTCTCCGGCGCGGCAAACTCGCGAAAACGCGGAATCGGCGCGTACCCGGTCCGCGGGCAGCACCTGCGGACACGGTCGAGTGACTGCCTCCGCACCTGCTGCGGGCGGTCGGGGACGGCGGCAGCGAATCGGGAGATTTCCCTTTACTGTGGCCGTGTTCTGTTCAGCTTCGAAGGAGTTTCACGCCATGCGTCTGTCCACTCGCAACCAACTCACCGGCACTGTGTCCGCGGTCCAGCCCGGTGCGGTCATGACCGTGGTCACAGTCCAGCTCGACGGCGGGCAGTCTGTCGTCGCCTCGATCACCAAAGACGCCGCCGAGGAGCTTGAACTCGAGGTCGGCAAGCCGGTGACCGCGCTGGTGAAGTCGACCGAGGTCATGCTCGGCGTCGAGTGAGCGAGGTCGAGTGAGTGATTAGGGCAGCACCCGGCACAACGCGGCCAGCGCACCCGACCATGCGCTCGCCGACGGCGTGCTGAAACCGATTACCAGCGCGTCGCGGTCCGCGGGCGCGTCGGGATGCCGGAACGCGCCGATTCCGTGCATGGCCAGCCCCTGCCACGCGGACCCTTGCACCACGGCGTCTTCCTCTCCGGAGGGGACGTCCACGAGCACCTGCAATCCGGCGGACAGCCCGGTCACCCGCGTGTTCGGGGCGTGCTCGGCCAGCGCCGCGACGAGTTGGTCGCGCCGGCGGCGGTAGTGCAGCCGCATCGCGCGGATGTGCCGGTCGTAGCTTCCCGACGTGAGGAACTCGGCCATCGTGAGCTGGTCGAGCACGCCGGAGTGCGGGTCGCGCTCGCCCTTGATCTCGGCGGCGGCCCTGGCGATCCGCGGCGGCAGCACCATCCAGCCGAGCCGAAGTCCCGGTGCGAGCGCTTTGCTGGTGGTGCCAAGGTAAATCACGTGTTCCGGGTCGAGCCCCTGCATCGCGCCGACCGGGCTGCGGTCGTAGCGGAACTCGCCGTCGTAGTCGTCCTCCAGCACCAAGCCGCCGGTCCGGCGCGCCCAGTCCACTACTGCGGCGCGGCGGTCCGGATGCAGCGCGACGCCGGTGGGGAACTGGTGCGACGGCGTCAGCAGCACTGCGCCGACGTCGGGCAGGTCGTTGAGGCGTTCGACCATCGCGCCGTCGGCGTCCACCGGCAGCTGCGGGGTGTTCAGGCCGACCTTGGCGAGATGCGCGCGATGCACCTGCAGGCCGTACGACTCCACGGCGACCGCCGGCGTTTCTCGCTGCTTCAGTACTTCGGCGAGGACGATGAGACTGTGCGACGTACCCGTGCAGATCATGATCTGGTCCGGGTGCGCGCGTACGCCGCGAGTGCGGGCGAGGTACTCGGCCAGGGCTTCGCGCAGCTCCGGGCGGCCGTACGGACCGCCGTAGCCGAACGCGTCGTCTGGCGCGACGGCCAGTGCGCGGCGTGCGGCCTTGATCCAGTCTGCGCGAGGGAATGCGGACAGATCCGGCTGTCCGGGGCGTAGGTCGTGCACGATCCGGTGTCGCGACGCGGGCTTCGGCACAGTCGGCGCGGGCGCGATCTCGGCGCGCGGGGCAACCCGGGTTGCGGCGCCTTGGCGCGCGGTGAGCCAGCCTTCGGCGACGAGTTCCGCATACGCTTGCGCCACGGTGTTCCGGGCGATGCCGAGATCCGCGCCGAGCGTGCGGCTGGACGGCAGTTTCGCACCCGGGGCGAGGCGTCCGGTGCGGATGGCGTCGCGCAGGGCCTCCATCAGGCCGTCGCGCAGGCGAGGCCCGCGCAGGTCGAGGTGGAGGTCTTCACTCAGCGAACTGGCCCACTCCGCGCGCACGGAAATGGACCATAACAGAGTGCCAATCGCTCGTAGAGTCGAAACCATGACCATGACAGAACGACTTCCGGTGGAACCGCCCCGCCTCAAGATGGCGGAGCTGGCGCCCGAGGCCTACAAGGCGATGATCCGTCTCGACGCCGCGACCCGGCACGGCCTCGACCCCGCGCTGCGGCAGCTGGTGCTGATCCGCGCGTCGCAGCTCAACCACTGCGCCTTCTGCATCGACATGCACTCGAAGGACGCGTTGGCCGCCGGCGAATCGACCGAGCGCATCATCCAGCTCCCGGCGTGGCAGGAGTCGAAGCACTTCTACACGGCGAAGGAGGTCGCCGCGTTCGAGTTGACCGAAGCGGTCACTGTGCTCACCGACGGCTTTGTGCCGGACGAGGTCTTCGCCCGCGCGGCCGAGCACTTCGAGGAGGCCGAGCTGGCTCAGCTGATCGCGACGATCACGGTGATCAACGCGTGGAACCGGTTCGCCGTCACGACGCGGATGGTGCCCGGCGAATACGTGCCAGGGAAACACTGACCTGGTGGTCTGGACCACTATGTGAGCAGGATCGCGGGCGGCCATACCGCCGGTTTGACCGCGGAATGGAAAAAGGGGCATCCGGGTTTCGGGTGCCCTTTTCCGCGACTGGTGACTTAACCGATCCAGTGTAATTACCGAGTGTGCTCGAAGCGCCTGGTGCATCCGGGTTCGGCTAAGTAAGCAGCTGCTTAAAACCGAGGTTGACCGTGGTTTGGTGCCTTACTGACGGCTTGTGACGGCGACTACTGACGGTGAGTTTGACCCTCGAGGGTGAGGTCTATTCCGGATGCCGCAGTTAGCGTGGTCGGCGCGATCCAGGGGTTCTTTCCCGGCTCGTGTCCGCTCTCGCTGAAATGGAGTTCCGTGATGACCCGGGGTGACGCACCGGTGGTCTGGCTGATTGCCGGAACCCGGCCGGAGGCGATCAAAATGGCGCCGGTCGTGCAGGAGATGCGCCGGTCCGGACGGCTGGAGCCGGTGCTCGTCGCGACCGGGCAGCATCCCGAACTGGTCGACCAGGTGCTCGCGGCGTTCTCGCTGTCCCCGGACCTGCGGCTCACGCTGAACCGGGTCGACGGCGGTCAGCCCGAGTTGTTCTCGCAGCTCGTCACCGGCCTGGACGAGCTCGCCGCGCAACGGCCGCCCGCGGCGGTGCTCGTGCAGGGCGACACGACGTCCACTGTGGCCGGTGCGCTGGTCGCGTTCTGGCGCAAGATTCCCGTGGTGCACTTGGAAGCCGGGCTGCGCTCCTTCGATCTGCAGTCGCCGTTCCCGGAGGAGCTGAATCGGCGGCTGGTCACGCAGACCGCGAGCCTGCACCTGGCCCCGACGCCGGCGGCCGCGCGGAACCTGCGTGCCGAAAGCGTCGACGACAGCGTTCTGCTGGTCACTGGAAACACTGTGGTGGACGCGATTTCCCGGGTTACTGACCGGCCAGTGTCCTTTGCCGACAGTGCGGTCGCCGATGTGGTCGAGTCGGCGACGCGCGGCGAGTGCCGGCTGGTTCTGGTCACTGCGCATCGCCGGGAGTCCTGGGGCGAGCCGCTGACTCGCATTCTGTCCGCTGTGGACACTCTGCTCGCGCGCCATCCGGACGTTCGCGTGCTGCTGCCGATGCATCCGAACCCGGCGGTGCAGGAGGCAGTCACTTCGGCGCTCGCCGGGAACCCGCGCGTGGTGCTTACTCCGGCGCTGCCGTATGAGCAGACCGCGGCGGCGATCGCGGCGAGTTCGCTCGTGTTGTCCGATTCCGGTGGCATTCAAGAGGAAGCGCCGACCTTCAAGGTTCCGGTGCTGGTGCTGCGGGACACGACGGAAAGGATGGAAGCGGTCGACGCTGGTTGCGCGATGCTCGTCGGCACGGACGCCGAGCTCATTGTGGACACCGCGTCGAGGCTGTTGACCGATCCGGTGCAGCGCGCGGCGATGAACGCGCGCACCAATCCGTTCGGTGACGGCCGGGCCGCTGAGCGCACTGAGCAGGCGGTGGCCTGGTTGCTCGGCCTGACTGTTGAAGCGCCGGAGCCGTTCGTTCCGGATTTGGCCGAGGTTGTGCAGTGAAACAACGATTCCCGGCATGGTTGCGGCTCGGGATCATTGTCGTCGCGGTGGTCAGTTTGGTCGGCGGGATCGTCGTGGTGGTCTCGGACCACGGCTCCGGCTCGGAAGCGGCTTCGCCGATTGAACCGGTTCTGCGGCAACCGAAAATCGGTCTGGCCGGTCCTGGCGGGCGTGACGACCGGCGTACCTTGGTGCTGTTCGACGACGGGCGACGGTTGCGGCCCAGTCCGCCCGCGACGCAGGTCGCGGAGGAGGCGCAGGCCAACGCGATCCAGACGGCGAACCTGGTTTCCCGTTCCACCGCTTGGCGAATGCGGCCCGCCGCCGACTATCAGCGCGGTGAGCTGAACGAGTACCAGGCGGTCGTTTACGTCGGGACGGTTTACGACGCACAGTTGCCGCCCGCGTTGCTGGACGACGTGAGCCGGACCCGGCTGCCGGTGGTGTGGATCGGCAGCAACATCTGGCAGCTGTTCGACCACGCGCCGACACTCGCCGGGAAGTGGGGTTGGACGTGGGCACCGTTCCGAGAGGACAAGATCACGACGGTGTCCTACCGGGACACTGACCTGCGGCGCGATCCCAACGCGGGGGTCGATGTCGTGGGAGTCCGCGTGACGTCGGCGAAGGCAAAGGTGCTGGCGCAGGCGAAGTCCGCGGACGGCGCGACGTCGCCGTGGGCGGTCCACAGTGGATCGTTTACGTACCTTGCCGAAGTTCCGTATTCGTATGTTGGCGCGGGCGATCGTTACTTGGCTGCTGCGGACATTCTGCTCGGCGTGCTCTCGCCGGACGCTCCGGAACGCCGACGTGCGCTGGTACGGATCGAGGACATCGGCCCGCGGACGCCACCTGCCGAAGTTCGGGCGATCACCGACTATCTCAGCGGGCGCGGCGTACCGTTCTCGCTGGCGGTGTATCCGTACTACGCGGATCCGCGCGGGGAAGCGAACGGCGGCAAGCCGACGTTCGCGAGGCTGGTGGACAGTCCGGAACTCGTTGCGGCGCTGCGGGATGCCGTCGCGCGAGGCGGGACCTTGGTCATGCACGGCTACAGTCACCAGTACGGCGACACGGACAACCCGTACTCGGGAACCAGTGCTGCGGACTACGAGTTCTATCGCGCGACCGTTGACCACAAGGACAATGTGCGGCTCAGCGGACCGGTTCCGGAAGACTCGCCAGAATGGTTCCGCAGTCGCATCGCGACCGGGCTCGCCGAGTTCGACCGAGTCGGACTGCCGCGGCCGGACGCGTTCGAGTTCCCGCACTACGGCGGGTCCACTGTGGACTATCAGGAGGCGGGCCGGATCTTCCCGATGCGGTACGACCGGGGCAGCTACTACGCCGGACAGTGCGACGGCGGCCAATGTGGACTGACGGACGTGTCCTATCGCGAGGTCTACGGCCAGTTCTTCCCGTATCCGGTCCGCGATGTCTACGGGACTGTCGTGGTGCCGGAGAACGTCGGCAACGTCGCTCCGGCCAAGTTCAACCAGCATGCCGCGCGCACTGCCGACGACATCCTGGCCGACGCGAAAACCCATCGCGTGGTGACCGACAGCGTCGTCAGTTTCTACTATCACCCGTTTCTCGGCATCGGCGACCTTCGGAAGGTGGTCGAGGGCATCGAGGGGCTCGGCTATCGCTTCGTGTCGCCCGCTGCCGTTGCTGCTTGAGTTTCTTCTGGAAGGAAAAGAAATGTCTGTCACCCGGGTCGCTCCCGCGGTCGTGTCCGCTGCCGCGATCGGTGTCGCGCCGTTCCACGGGGTGCTGTGGTTTGTCTTGTCCGTGGCTGGCTTCGTCGCGATGGCGTTCACGGTTCGCTCGGTTCGCCTGCGTGCCAACGGGTCTCGGGGCCGGCACGCGGCATGACGCAGCCGTGGTGGTTCGTGCTGCTGTTGTGCTGGTGGCCGGCGCACAACCTGGTGCTGGCGGCCTTTGCCTGGCGCGCGCCGCGACCTGCTTCGGAGCGCTCGTCCAGGCCGTTGCTGTTCTGGATTGTCATTCCGGCGCTGAACGAAGAACGCGTCATCGCCAACACGGTGCGGAATGCGTTGCGGCTGGGCACTCCCGAAACTCCGGTGCGAGTGCTCGTCATTGATGACGGGTCCGACGACGGTACGCCGGAGATCCTCGCGGGCATTGCTGACGAACGGCTGCATGTGCTGCGGCGTGACTTGCCGCAGGCTCGGCAGGGCAAAGGCGAGGCGCTCAACGCGGGTTACCGGTACATCGACGGCATTGCCGAACGGGAGGGCACTGTTTCGCAGACCGTTGTGGGCATCATCGACGGTGACGGGCGCGGCAGCGCCGGGCTGCTCACGGAGGTGGCGGCGATGCTGCGGAGCCGAGGCGTCGGCGCGGTGCAGTGCCGGGTGCGAATCCACAATAGACACCGATTGCTGGCATTGTTGCAGGACTTGGAGTTCGGCGCGATCGCGGATGCTTCGCAGTCGTTGCGGGATGTGCTCGGCAGCGTCGGGATGGGTGGCAATGGGCAGTTCACGCGATTGTCGGTGCTGCGGAGGTTCGGGCCGTCGCCGTGGAGCGACTGCCTGGTCGAGGATCTTGAGCTGGGTCTTCGGCTGCATCTGGCCGGGGTGCGGATCCGGTACACGCAGCGGGCTTGGGTGACTCAGCAGGGGCTGGAGGACGTGCGTCGCCTGCTGCGTCAGCGGACCCGCTGGGCACAGGGAAACCTCCAGTGCTCCCGGCATTTGCGCAGTCTCGCGACCTCGCGATTCATCGCCGGGACTGGGTTGTTCGACTTCCTCGTCTGTCTCGTGGTGCCTTGGCTGACTGTTCCGCTGTCGTTGCTGGCGGCGGCGCTGCTGGTCATCGTTCCGGTGGCGTTGCTGACCGGGAACTCGTTCGGCGGTTTGGTCGCGGAGACCGGGAATCTGGCGCAAGCGGTGGCGTTGTGGCTGGCTGCGTTGCTGTTGCCGGGGATCATGTGGGCGATCGTCTACTTTGTCCGGTTGCGCGACGAACCACTGCCTCGGGCGTTGCTGGCCGGGCTGTGTTATCCGGCGTTCCTGTTGCTCGGCGTGCTGGCGACGTGGCGAGCGGTGTTCCGGATCGTCTTGAAGCGGAATGTGTGGGCGAAAACGGAAAGGCTGGCAGAGTTGCCAGCCTGACCGTCCTCACAGGGTGCGCAGGAGCCGTACTGGGTTTTCCATGCAGTCGGCGACGAAGCGCAGGAACCCGCCCGCGGTGCCGCCGTCGCAGACGCGGTGGTCGAACGCCAGCGTCAGCTCGGTGATCTTGCGGGCGGTGACCTGACCGTCCACAATCCACGGCCGGTCGATGATCCGGCCGACGCCCAGGATCGCGACCTCCGGGTAGTTGATGATCGCGGCCGAACCGTCCACTCCGAACACCCCGTAGTTGTTCACGGTGAACGTGCCGCCGGTGAGGTCGCTCGGAGCGAGCCGTCCGGAGCGGGCTTGTTCGGTGCGGTCGGCGAGTGCGGCGGACAGGTCTTCCAGCGTGTGCTGGTGCGCGTTCTGGACCACCGGGACGACCAAGCCGCGGTCGGTCTGCGCGGCGAATCCCAAGTGGACGGCGGACGGGATGACGATCTCGTCGCCTTCCAGGTGCGCGTTCAGTTCGGGGAAACGGCGCAGGCCCGCGACGGCGAACCGGGCGATGAGCGCGAGCAGGCTGAGCTTCGGGGCATGCGGATCGCTGTTGAGCGCGGTGCGCAGCCGCAGCAGTTCGGTCGCGTCGACGTCCACCCAGACTGTCGCCTCGGGGATTTCGCGGCGGGAGCGGGTGAGTTTGTCGGCGACGGTTTTGCGGAGGCCGCGCAGGGGGATTCGCTGCTCATCGGCCGTTGCCGCCGGGGGCGCTGGGATTTCCGTGGCGGCGATCGCGCGTTCTACGTCGGCGCGGCTCACGATGCCGTCGGTGCCCGTGCCGTTGAGCGCGTGAAGGTCCACTCCGGACTCGCGGGCTAGACGGCGGACTAGCGGGGACACGACGCGAATGCGGTCCGAAGTGGACTTCGGTGCCGCAGCTGGCGTTGACGCAGGAGCCTTGCTTCCGCGGGGTTGCCTCGCTCGTCGGGTGCGGGTTTGGCTGGTGCCATAGCCAATCAGGACATTCCCGCTGCCCTCCGGCGTGACGACGCCGGGCTCAGTGAAGTCCGCGGCACTGTCCACAGTGATCAAGGGACTGCCGACGGTCAGCACCTCGCCCGCTGCTCCGTGCAGTGTCGCGACCCGGCCCGCGAACGGCACCGGGACCTCGACGCTTGCCTTCGCGGTCTCGACCTCCACGACGGTCTGGTCCACGGTCACCGTGTCGCCGACCGCGACGTGCCACGCGACGATTTCCGCCTCGGTCAGACCTTCGCCGAGGTCGGGCAGTTTGAAGACGGCCATCACTTCTCCCCGTCGAGCGGTGCCGCGTCGTCCCACTGGAGCCGTTCGATCGCGTCCAGGATCCGGTCGACGCCCGGCAGGTGGTGCTGTTCCAGATTCGGTGCGGGATAGGGAATATCGAAACCGGCGACGCGCAAGACCGGCGCTTCCAGGTAATGGAAACAGTGCTCGGACAACTGCGCGGCGACTTCGGCGCCGTAGCCGCAGAATCGGCTCGCTTCGTGCACCACGACCGCGCGGCCGGTGCGACGCACGGACGCGGCGACCGTTTCCAGGTCGAAGGGCGCGAGGCTGCGCAAATCGATCACTTCGGCGTGGTAGCCCTCTTCCGCGGCGGCTTCGGCAGCTTCGAGAGTCGTGCCGAGTGCGCCGCCGTAGGAAATGAGTGTGACGTCGCTGCCTTCGCGGCGAATCACCGCTTTGTCGAGACCAGGCGAGCGCCGTTGCGGGTCAACGGTTCCCTTTTCCCAATACCGGCGCTTGGGTTCGAGGAAAATGACCGGGTCCGGGCTGTCGATCGCCTCGCGCAGCAGGGTGTAGGCGTCGTCCGGCGTGGCCGGGGTGACGACGCGCAGGCCGGCCGTGTGCGTGTAGTAAACCTCGGACGAGTCGCAGTGGTGCTCGACGCCGCCGATGCCGCCGCCGTAGGGCACCCGGATCACGATGGGCAGTTCGACCCGGCCCTTGGTGCGGTTGCGGAGTTTGGCGAGGTGGCTGGTGATCTGCTCGAACGCGGGGTAGGCGAACGCGTCGAACTGCATCTCGATCACCGGGCGCAGGCCGTTCATCGCCATCCCGATCGCGGTGCCGACGATGCCGGATTCGGCCAGCGGCGAGTCGAAGACGCGGGCGTCGCCGAAGCGTGCGGCGAGTCCGTCGGTGACGCGGAAGACGCCGCCGAGCGTGCCGACGTCCTCGCCGAAGACGAGCACGCGCTCGTCCTCGGCGAGCGCGTCGGCGAGGGCGCGGTTGAGCGCGCCGGCGAGGGACAGCGTCGTGTCCAGAGTGGCGGTCATGCCTGGTCCTCGGTGTTCTCGTGCGCCAGATCGGCGGCTTGCTGCCGCAACGCGGCGGTCGGTTCGGCGTAGACGTGCCGGAAGAGATCCGCCGGGTCGAGCTTGGTATCGACGTTCATCCGCTCGCGTAACGCGGCAGCTTCCTCTTCGGCGCGAGCGTCGATCTCCTGCTGCGCCTTGTCGTCGAGGAGGCCACGGTCGGTGAGGTACTGCTTAAGGCGGCTGATGGGGTCGCGCGTGAGCCACTGCTCCACTTCGGCCTTGTCGCGGTAGCGCGTCGCGTCGTCGGCGTTGGTGTGCGACTCCATGCGATAGGTGATGGCCTCGATGAGCGTCGGCCCTTCGCCAGCGGCGGCGCGCTCGACAGCCTGCTCGACGACAGCGTGTACGGCGGCTGCGTCGTTGCCGTCCACGAGTACGGAGGGCAT
The DNA here is from genome assembly GCF_042754125.1 of Amycolatopsis sp. NPDC059235. Taxonomy (NCBI): domain Bacteria; kingdom Bacillati; phylum Actinomycetota; class Actinomycetes; order Pseudonocardiales; family Pseudonocardiaceae; genus Amycolatopsis; species Amycolatopsis sp. NPDC059235. Next base: position 14,980 of record NZ_JBHZAG010000042.1, on the reverse strand, counting down.
GCCGTAGCCGACACCCTTGTACGCGAGCGAAGGCGCGGCGGTCTGCTTCTCGAGCGGGACGCTGATGGCGTAGCCGTTGTTCTGTACGAGGAAGACGACCGGTGCCTTCCAGACAGCGGCGAAGTTCAACGCTTCGTGCGTGTCGCCTTCACTGGTGGCACCGTCACCGACGAGAACGAGCGAGACCGTGTCCTCGCCCTTCGCCCGGGCAGCGTGTGCGAAGCCGACAGCGTGCAGCGTGTTGGTGGCGAGCGGCGTGCACTGCGGAGCGACATTGGCGCGGTACGGGTCGTAGCCGCAGTGCCAGTCGCCGCGCAGCAGCGTGAGCACTTCGACCGGGTCGACGCCGCGCGCGACGACGGCCATCGAGTCGCGGTAGGTCGGGAAAAGCCAGTCCTGCGGGCGAAGCGCAAGGATCGAGCCGATCTCGGCGGCCTCCTGCCCGCGCGCCGACGGATACACCGCGAGCCGGCCCTGTTTGGTGAGCGCGGTGGCCTGGGTGTCGAAGCGGCGTCCGGAAACCATGCCGCGGTAAAGGCGGAGGAGGACGTCGTCCGCGGGCATCGCGAGCGCCGGATCGGGCGTCGGCGCGCCGTCGGCGGTCACGAGGCCGAGCGGCTCGTCGCTGGGCAGGAAATAGGACGCGGCAGTGCGTTCCGTGGTGGTCACCGACAGCTCCCATCGACAAAGACGAGTAGGCCCTGATACTCGCTGTTGGGCGATCAAGGGTCCAGGCTTGTTCGGCAAGTGTGGAATGATGACCGGGTTGTGGAGTCTCTGCTGGACGATTGGCTTGGGAGGCGGCGCGGATGTCCCGGCCGGATGGACAAATGGCAGCGACGCTCGACGAGGTCGACCTGAAACTGATCGCCGAGCTGAAGAAAGACGGCCGCGCTTCGATGCGCGCGCTGGCCGAACGCGCGCACATTTCGCGGGCCGGTTGCTACACGCGCGTGGAGCGGCTGCACCGCGAGGGAGTGATCACCGGGTACGCGGCCGTGACTGATCCGCGCCGGATGGGGCAGGGGCTGGCCGCGTACGTGTACTTGAAGGTCACACAGAACTCGTGGCGCACGGTGAGCGCGGAACTCAAGCACATCCCGGAAATCGAACACGGCGGCCTCGTGTCCGGGGACAACGACCTGATCCTGTTCGTGCGGACTCGCGACGCGGACAGCCTGCGAGACTTGGTGTTCGAGCGGCTGCAGTCCATGCCGGACGTGCTCTCGACGCACACCGTGCTGGTCTTCGACGAGCTGTGAGCCTTGGTCAGGCCGCTTTGACCAGGTAGACCGCGAGCTGGAGGACGCCGGTCGCTTCGAACGGCATCGGCGCGCGGCGGTACCCGGCCCGTTGGTAGAGGGCGATGTTGCGTTCGCTGGACGCACCGGTGAAGAGGACGTACTGCTTCGTCTCCGGCGGGGCGTGGCGCTCGGCGTGCTCAAGGAGGACGCGTCCGAGGCCGCGCCCCGCCAGGTCCGGCGCGACCATCAGGCGGCCGATCTCCCAGCCGCCGTCCTCGACCGTGCGGGCGCGAACCGCGCCGACGAGCCGGTGTCCCTGCCGGACGACCCAGCTGCGCCAGGTCGTGATCGACTCGCGGACCTCTTCGAGGTCTTCGGTCAGCGCGGGATGCTCCAGGGTGTTGTTGAGCAGGGCTTCCTGGACCCAGCAACACCGCTGGAGCACCATCAGCTCGGCGGCGTCGTCCGGGGTCGCTGGGCGCAGGGTCGCGCCGGGAAGGGTTTCAAGGTCCACCTGTCCTGTTCTAGCACCGAGTTCAGGGCGATGGAGCCGGTTCAGGAGCCCAGGACGAACTCCGTGCCGAACGGATCGCGAACGGTCACCATGCGTCCGTAGGGGCTGTCTTGCGCTTCGACCACCTCGCCGCCGTGTTCGACGGCCTGCTTGCCCGCCGCGTCAGCGTCGCCGACGAGGAACAGGGTGCCCCACGCCGACGCTGTGGCGGACTGGTCGCCGATGATGCCGCCGATTTCATGGCCGTCTGGGCGGCGGAGGAAGGTGAAGTCGACGCCGGCGAGGTCGTCGTTGCCATCGAGTGTGAAGGCGAAGAGCTCGCAGTAGAAGTCGCGCGCCTGCTTGGGGGTTGGCGTGACGAGGTCGTTGCGCAGCAGGGTGCCGGGCTCGTTGACCAGCCTGGCCCCGGGGAGTTTGCGGCCTTGCCAGATCCCGAACCGCGCCCCGGTCGGGTCTTCCGCGACTGCGACGCGGGCGTGGTCTCCGTCGTCGTGCGGTTGGTCGAGAAGCTTGCCGCCTGCGGCGGTGACGGCTTTCGCGGTGACCTCGCAGTCATCGGTGGCCAGGTAGACGGTCCAGCCTGCTCGGGAGTCGGTTGCTTGGCGCAGGCCGGCGACCGGGAGGTCGCGCAGCAGGCAATGGTCGCCGTCGAAGGTCCAGCCGAGGACGGCGCGGTAGAAGCGTTGCGCACGGTCCAGGTCCGGCACGGCGAGGTCGATCCAGGTCGGGGTGCCGAGCGGCTGGTTGCGGTCGACGGTGCTCATCGAGATCCCTTCGTCAGTGATGGCGGCGACGGTATGGCGGATTGCGGACAGCGGCGGTCCTCGGCTGCTCAGCATGTGGGAGGAAGTGGCCGGGGCTGGTCCGGCGCACGCATTCTTGATCGGGTACCCCGGATCGAAATGGCAGGCGAGAATGAGCACGTCCCCGCTCGAAAACCCCGCTTGGGCCGCGTTGAGCGGCCCGCACGCGTCGTTCGCGGAGCAGAAGGGGCAGGTGCTGCGGTATCCGGTGGACGTCTCTCCGTTCCTTGCCGTGCCGGACGAGCCGGACGAGCGGGTGTGGCACGACATCGCCGACCTCATCGGTCCGGGCGCGTCGACAGTCGTGGTCGGCGCGGTCGGGACGCCGCCGCCCGTGGACTGGACGGTGGAGGCCGAGATCGCCGGGGTGCAGATGGACGGCTCGGCCGCCCCAGCAGCAGCCGACGCCGAGGCGGTGCGGCTGACCGCGGCGGACGTGCCGGAGATGCTCGATCTGGTGTCCCGGACGAAACCCGGCCCGTTTCTGCCCCGGACGATCACTTTGGGCACCTACTTGGGCATTCGCCGTGACGGTGTCCTGGTGGCGATGGCGGGCGAGCGGATGCATCCGCCGGGGTGGACGGAGATCAGCGCGGTCTGCACGGATCCGGCGTTCCAGGGGCAGGGCCTGGCCGCCCGGCTGGTGCTGGCGGTGGCCGCGGGGATCCGGGAACGCGGGGAACGGCCGTTTCTCCACGCCGCCGGGACGAACACCGGCGCGATCCGGTTGTACGAGAAGCTGGGGTTCCGGCTCGCCCGGCACATGCAGTTCGGCGTATATCAGGCTCCCTCCCGGTAGCCGGCCGTCCCGGCGAGGATTTCGGCGAGGGCTGCCGGACGGAGCAGCGGATCGACGTGGCCGACGGGCAGGGAGTACACGTCGAAGGGGTTGCCGGGGGTGAGGGCGTCGGCTTCTTCGATGAAGTGGTCTTGCAAGGCGAGGGGCATGCTGGCGTCCGCGGTCAGCCGGACGTAGCTGTGCGGGATCCGGCCCCAGGCCGCTGGGTCTATGACGTCGGTACCGGCGTCTCGCGATTCGTCGGGGTCAAGGGTAGACAGGAAAGCGACCACTTCCGCGTCGGTGCCGTCGGTGGTCCAGGCGCGTTTCAGCGCGGCCAGGTGCGTGGGATCGGCGGTGCGCCAGTTCATCCGGACGGCGGCCAGGCGTCGCGGGTCTCCGATGGGGTTGACGCCGGTGTCGGGCGGCCTGAAGGCTGGGGTCGCGAGGTAGTCGGCTGCGGTGCCAGTGACACAGCACCAGGCGGAGACGTAGACGGTTCGTGCCAGCAGGTGCGGGACAGCGTTGGCGACGCTCGTGACGGTGAAGCCGCCGCGGCTGTGCCCTAGGAGGATCACCGGCCCGTGTTCGCTTACGCGGCGGACGGTTTCGACGACGTGTGCGACGTTGTCGGCGTGCGTGATGCTGGCCAGCGGCGATGGTTCTTCGGCGAAGGCGGCGAGGTCCTGGGCCTGGTAGGCGGTGGAGAAGCCGGCCGCGCCGTGGCCGGGGAGGTCGACGGCGAGGCTGCGGTGGCCGCGCAGGGCTAGTTCGCGGTGGAGCGCGGTGAAGCAGCGTCCGGAGGCGTAGGAGCCGTGCACGAGGACGAACGTTGGCTGCATGCGGGAATCCTTCGGTCAAGGGGGCTGGGCGTGACTGTCCATTGTGGATTTAGGGGGAGTTAGGGGTCGTTGCGCGCGGTGGGCGCGGTTACCGTGGGTCGGCGAAGAAGGATCCGTGGCCGGGTCGTCCCGGCGCAGACGTCGGAAAGGCGGTGGGACGACATGACGGGTAGCGCGAATTCCGACGAGGACAGCTGGTTTCGCCGCTTCCACACGTCGCCCGAGGCGAAGGCAAGGCTGGTGTGCCTGCCGCACGCCGGAGGTTCGGCTCCGTTCTACTTCCCGGTTTCGCGGGCGCTGACGCCGGACATCGAGGTGCTCGCGGTGCAGTACCCGGGCCGCCAGGACCGGCGGCACGAGCCGTTCCTGACCACCATCGACGCGCTGGCCGACCGGATCGCCGAGCTGCTGCGCGGCCGCGACGACCTTCCGCTCGCGTTGTTCGGCCACAGCATGGGCGCGATGATCGCCTTCGAGGTGACGCGCCGGCTGGAGGCCGCGGGCACCGCGGTGGACACGCTCTTCGTGTCCGGCCGTCGGGCCCCGTCCCGGCATCGCGACGAGAACGTGCACACCCGCACCGACGACGGCGTGATCAGCGAACTGCGCCGGTTGAGCGGCACCGAAATGGACCTGCTCGGCGACGATGACGTCGTGCGGATGATCCTTCCCGTGGTGCGCAACGACTATCGCGCCGTGGAGACCTACCGGTACCAGCCGGGCTCGCCGCTGGCGGCCCCGGTGGTCGCGTTCACCGGCACCGACGACCCGGTCGCCTCGGTCGACGAGGTCCGGTCGTGGGGCGACCACACTTCGGCGGGCTTCGAGCTGGTCCCGCTCGCCGGCGGGCACTTCTTCCTGACCCGGCACCAGGACGTGATTCTCCGGTATCTGACCGATCGGCTTGTCGACAAGGGGCGTGCACATGTCTGAGGCACTGGCGGTCGGATTCGACAGCAGGCTCGAGGAACTGCGGGAGATCAAGGAGGCCGCGCGCCGCGGTCCCGACGACGCCGCGACCGCCCGCCAGCACGACCGCGGCAAACTGACCGCGCACGAACGCATCGAACTGCTGCTCGACCCAGGTTCCTTCACCGAGATCGAGTCCTTGCGCCGGCACCGCGCGACGGCGTTCGGCCTTGAACACCGGAAGCCGTATTCGGACGGCGTGGTGTGCGGCTGGGGAACGGTCTATGGGCGCACGGTTTTCGTTTACGCCCACGACTTCCGTATTTTCGGCGGCGCGCTTGGCGAGGCGCACGCGCAGAAGATCCACAAGGTGATGGATCTCGCCGCCGCGGCCGGTGCGCCGTTGGTTTCGCTCAACGACGGTGCGGGCGCGCGGATCCAGGAGGGCGTGACGGCGCTCGCCGGGTACGGCGGGATCTTCCAACGCAACACCCGGTCTTCGGGGGTCATTCCGCAGATCTCGGTGATGCTCGGCCCGTGTGCCGGCGGCGCCGCGTACTCGCCCGCGCTGACGGATTTCGTGTTCATGGTGCGGGAAACCTCGCAGATGTTCATCACCGGCCCAGATGTGGTGCACGCGGTGACCGGCGAGGAGATCACCCAGAACGGTCTTGGCGGCGCGGACGTGCACGCCTCGACGTCGGGTGTCGCCGCCTTTGTTTACGACGACGAACCCAGCTGTCTCGAGGACGTGCGGTACCTGATTTCGTTGTTGCCCTCCAACAACAACGAGGTGCCACCGGTGGAGCCGACGGCCGATCCGGTAGACCGCCGCACGGACAAGCTGCTCGAGGTGGTGCCGACGGACTCGGCCCGCGCGTACGACATGTGCGCGGTGATCGAGGAAATCGTCGACGACGGCGAGTTTCTCCAGGTGCACGCCGGTTGGGCGACGAACGTGGTGTGCGCCCTGGCGCGGCTGGACGGGCACGTGGTCGGGATCGTCGCGAACCAGCCGGCGACGCTCGCCGGGGTGCTCGACATCGAGGCGAGCGAGAAGGCCGCGCGGTTCGTGCAGACGTGCGACGCGTTCAACATTCCGCTGGTGACGCTGGTCGACGTGCCGGGCTTCCTGCCCGGGGTGGACCAGGAACACGGCGGCATCATCCGGCATGGCGCGAAGCTGCTGTACTCCTACTGCAACGCGACGGTGCCGCGCGTGCAGATGATCCTGCGGAAGGCCTACGGCGGCGCGTACATCGTGATGGACTCGCGCTCGATCGGCGCGGACGTTTCGCTGGCGTGGCCGACGAACGAGATCGCGGTGATGGGTGCGGAGGGCGCGGCGAACGTGATCTTCCGGCGCGAGATCAACGCGGCCGACGACCCGGAGGCGGTACGGCGGCAGAAGATCAAGGAGTACAAGACCGAGCTGATGCACCCGTACTACGCGGCCGAGCGAGGTCTGGTCGACGACGTGATCGAGCCCGGCCGGACGCGGGAGATGCTGATCCGGTCGCTGGCGATGTTGCGGGCCAAGCACGCCGACGTTCCGGCGCGCAAGCACGGGAACCCACCGATGTGATGGCGGCCCGGGTCGCGCGTCGAGGAACGGGGGATGCGGTGGGGTCGGTCGGAGCGGCCGCGGATCTGGGGCCGGGTGCGGGGGTTTCTGGCGCGGACGGCGAATCGGGTGCGGCGGAGTTGCCTGCTGCGCGGGATGGGGTGGCCGGGGCCGGGATTTCTCTGGGGCCGGGGGATTCGGTTGGGCTGGAGTCTGGTGGGGTGGCCGGTGAAGGACGTGATGTGATGGCGTCTGGAGCCGGGGCTGGGGCGGGAGTCCCTGCAGTGTCGGGGGATTTGGCTGGGCTGGAATCTGGTGGGGCAGTCGGTGATCGACGCGATGCGATGGCGTCTGTGGTCGAGGCGAGGACGGGGGTCCCTGCGGTGTCGGGGGATTTGCCTGGGCTGGAATTTGGTGGTGCGGTCGGCGAAAGACGCGATGTGATCGCGTCTGCGGTCGGGGCCGGGGCGGGGGTCCCTTCGGTGCCGGGGGATTCGACTGGGCTGGAGTCTGGTGGGGTGGCCGGTGAAGGACGCGATGTGATCGCGTCTGTGGTCGAGGATGGAGCGGAGATCCTTGTGTCGTCGGGGGATTTGGCTGGGCTGGAATCTGGTGGGACAGTCGGTGATCGACGCGATGCGATGACGTCTGGAGCCGAGGCCAGGGCGGAGGTCCCTGTGGCACCGGGAGATTCGGCTGGGCTCGAAGCTGCCATGACGCGTGGTGAACAGGGTGCTGCGGCGGCAGCGCCCGCAGTACGTGTGGTGCGTGGGAATCCGGACGACGGTGAAGTGGCTGCGTTGTTGGTGGCGTTGGCCGCTGTCGGTCAGGCAGCGGGGAATGGGCGCGAGGAAATTGCTGTGCCGTCACCTCGGCAACCGTCGACAAGGTTTGTTCCGGCGACGAGCTGGCGGGCGCGGTAGCCAGGTCCGGCAATGGAGCGAAGGAGCGGGGCCCGCATCGGCGCAAGGCGATGCGGGCTTTCCGCACTGCGGCATTACCGGCTTCGGCAGCCGCGCGGAGCATCGGTCTTCGGGATTGCCGGGTTGGGCGAAGCGCCGGTCTTGAAGACCGGCGGTGTGCAGCGGAAGCGTTGCGCCACAAGAGAACAACTACATCGTCCACAACGGACGACACGGGAACAGGTCCAAGATCCATATCCCCAAGCTACCGTCGCCGGTCGAACATCTGCACGGTATCGATCTGGTGAATCAGGCGTGTACGGCGGGGCAGGGCGGATGCGGCGGCTGGAGGATCAGGCGTGCACCGCGGTGCTGTCCAGATACGTAAGCACAGCGCGGATACGACGGTTCTGATCCCGGCTCGCCTCAAGGCCGAGCTTCGCGAAGATGTTGCTGATGTGGTTCTCCACCGCCCCCTGGGTCACCACGAGCGCCTTGGCGATCGCCGTGTTCGACAGGCCCTGTGCCATCTGTGCCAGGACCTCGGTTTCCCGCGCCGTCAACGCCTCCAGCGGATCCCGGCTGCGGGACAGCATTTGCGCGACCACGTCCGGGTCGATCGCCGAACCTCCGCCGGCGACGCGGCGGACGGCTTCCAGGAAATCCGCGACGTCGGCGACTCGTTCCTTCAGCAGGTAGCCGACGCCGGAAGTGCCTTCCGCGATCAGGTCTACCGCGTAGCTTCCTTCCACATACTGCGACACCACCAGCACTGGCAGGCCAGGGATTTCCTTGCGGGCGGCCAAAGCCGCGCGCAGGCCTTCGTCAGTGAAGGTCGGAGGCATGCGGACGTCGGCGATGACCAGGTCGGGGCGGTGGTCTCGGATCGCCACCAGGAGGTCGTCGCCGTTGTCCACCGCGGCGGCGGTTTCGATGCCGACGTCCGCGAGCAGGCTTTGCACTCCGGCGCGCAACAGCACCGAGTCTTCCGCGATCACGACGCGCATTTTCCTTGCCTCCACAACAGGATTCACCAGCGGACGGGCAGATCGGCCCGCACGACGGTGGGGCCGCCGGCGGGGCTGACGACGGTGAGCACGCCGTCGATCGTGGCGGCGCGGTCGGCCAGGCCGGCCAGGCCGCCGCCGGGGCGCATCGAGGCACCGCCGTGGCCGTTGTCGGTGATTTCCACGACCACGGTGTCGTCGTCGCGGGTCACTCGCACGGACGCGCGGTCGGCGCCGGAATGTTTGGTCACGTTGGTGAGCGTTTCGCTCACGATGAAGTACGTCGTCGTTTCGACAGGTGCGGGCGGACGGGGTTGTACGGTAACCTCGACCTCAATAGGGATAGGCATTCTTGCGGTAAGAGAAGACAGCGCCGCGTCCAGGCCCCGATCCTGGAGCACCGGCGGATAGATCCCGCGCGCCAGGTCGCGCAACTCCGCGACAGCGAGTTTCGCGTCGGCGTGCGCGGCTCCGATGAGTTCGCGGACCGCGGTCGGGTCGTCGAGATCGAGTTTGAGCTGGGCCCGGCCCAGGCTCATCGCGACGGACACCAGCCGCTGCTGCGCGCCGTCGTGCAGGTCGCGTTCGATCCGGCGTCGTTCGGCTTCCACCGCGTCGACTCCGCGTGCTCGCGAGTTCTGCAGCTGCACCGTGCGCGCTTCCAGTTGCGCGGTGCGGTTCGGGCCGAGGAACGACGCCGCCAGTTCGCCGTGCATCGCCCCGATGCGCGGCGCCACGAAGATTCCGAAAGGAGGTACTGCGGTGGACACGACGCCCGCCACGAATTCCACGATGCCCAGCGGAAAAGCGATCAGCACGAACGCGAACTCGCGCCAGGTGGCGGGGTCGAGCAGGCGCGCCTGCCACACCGCGAGCATGCCCGGGCCGGCCGGACGGCGGCGGACCGGTTCGGCGATCGCGGCGCCGAGCATCTGGTGCGCCCAGCGTCGTTCGAACGCGCAGTACGAACGCATCAGCGAGGTCGCGACCAGCAGGATCGGGATGCCGATCCACAGCATCGTCGTCCCGACGCCGACCAGCATGGTCACGAGGATCAGCACGAACGCGGCGAGCCGGATCGGGAGGCTCAGCACCAGAAACCCGATCGTGCGCATGGTCGGCGGCCGCGTCACGGGCATAGCGCGATCCGTTCCAGCTCCGGCACGAGGTCGTCGAGAGTGGGCGTCGCCAGCATCTCGTCGCGCACCTCGAGCGCACACTCCCGAAAGGACGGTTCTTCCAGCAGCCGGCACACTCCGTCGCGGACACTCGCGGGCGTCACGTCCTCGAGGTCCACCAGCAATCCGTTGCCGCGCTTCACCTGAGCCACCGCGGAGCCGCGTTCGCTCCACGTGGTGCCCGGGATGACCAGCTGCGGGACGCCGTTCACCACCGCGTTGCTGATCGTCGCGCCGCCGCCCTGGTGCACGATCGCCGAGCACGAGGCGAGGAGTTCGTTCATCGGCACGAAATCGACCGCGCGGACGTTGTCCGGGATCGCGCGCACGGACGCGAGCTGGCTCGCGTTCAACGTGGCGATCACCTCGATGTCGAGGTCGGCGAGCCCGTCCAGCAGATCTCCGACCGAGGTCTCCTCGACGCCGAGCACCTGCCGGTTGGAGATGCCGAGGGTGAGCATCACCCGCGGCCGCTCCGGCCGCTCCAGGACCCATGAGGGGATCGCCATCGGCTTGTTCTGCGGCACGAACCGGGCCGGGACGTAGTCGACGTCCACGCCGTCGTACCGCAGATACGACGGATGGCAGTCGATGGTCCGCACGCCGTAGCGGAGGGCTTCGTCGTAGTCCGCGCCGAACCGGCCGACCGCGGCGGACATCCACGCCACGAACGGGTCCGGCGAGGTGTCCTCGGGGCGGCTGGCTCTGAGGTCGCGGTACTGCGCGCCGATGCGGGCGGTCTGGTCGGCGGCGTACATCATCCGCAGGTGCGGCACGCCGAGCGCGTGCGCGACGATCGGCGCGGCGTAGATCATCGGGTCCCACACCACGAGGTCCGGCTGCCACTGGCGGGCGAAGCGGACGAGTTCGTCGAGCAGCGAGTCCGGCGTGGTCCAGCGGAACACGTCGACCCAGTGCTCGTACACGTTGCGGACGTACTCGTCGGTGTAGCACTCGGGACGGCTTTCGGAGATCCGGAAGTCGCCCTGCATCGCGTTGTTGCCGTCGACCTGCAGTTGGCGGTGCCGGGCGATGTCGAGTTCGTCGCCGAACCACATGGCGTCCAGCCCGGTTTCGGCGAACGACGCGACCTCGCGCGGGTTGCGCTGCCCGACGAAGCGCACCTCGTGCCCGGCCGCGGCCAGCGCCCAGCCCACCGGAGCCATGCTGTAAACGTGCGTCCTCGTCGGGAAGACCATCAGCATCACGCGCATCGCGGCAGCTCCGGGTTCGTAGTCACAGGAGAACAAGGGAAACGGTAGGGCCGCGCCGGGCCCGCGCCCACCCGGTAGGGGACCCCTGAATCCGGCGCGGGCAAGGAGGATTTGGCTCGGCTTTAGATGCCCCTTAGGGGCTATGGCGCGCGGGCCGCGGCAGATAGACAGGTAATCGGATCCGGCCGCGCTGTGCCGGAGACGGACGAGGGAGGCGAACGAGGTGATGAGCATGGCCGTGGCGCCCACCGCGAAAGGCTGGGTCCCGTTCGGCGAGCACCGCACCTGGTACCGGGTCACCGGGCAACCGGGAGGAGCGGCGCCCGCTGTGGTCGTGGTGCACGGCGGGCCGGGCAGCACGCACGACTACCTGCTGAGCCTGACCGAGCTCGCCGGGCACGGATTCCCGGTCGTGCACTACGACCAGCTCGGCAGCGGCGGGTCGAGCCGGCTGCCGGACGCCGATCCCGGGTTCTGGAACCCGGAGCTGTTCGGCGACGAGCTGGACAATCTGGTGCACCGGCTCGGCATCGAGGACAACTATGTCCTCTATGGACAGTCGTGGGGCGGCCTTGTCGTCGCGCGGCACGCCGCCGAGCGTCCGGACGGCCTGCGCGGGCTGGTGATCGCCAACTCGCCGGCGTCCTACGAGCTGTGGCGCAGCGAGATGGACCGGCTGCGCGCGCTGCTCCCGCCGGGCGTCGACGAAGGCCTGCGGGCGCACGAAACGGCGGGCACCACGGACACGCAGGAGTACTTCGACCTCATGCGCGTCTTCTACGACCGGCACGTCTGCCGCGTGCTGCCGTGGCCGCCCGACTACGTCGCCTCGTTCATGGAGATGGCCGACAACAACACCGTCTACTCGGTGATGAACGGCCCCAGCGAGTTCACCGTCACCGGCACGCTCGCGGACTATTCGGTGGTCGACCGCCTCGACGACATCGAGGTGCCGACCCTGCTCATTTCCGGTGCGCACGACGAGGCCACCCCGGCCACCGTGCAGCCGTACTACGACCGGATCCACGACGTGCGCTGGGAGATCCTCCCGGAATCGAGCCACGTCCCCCATCTCGAGGAACCGGAACGGTTCCGCGAAATCCTGCTGGGATTCCTGCAGGAAGTCCATTCCCCCGCCGAGAGAGAGGTCGCCAGTCATGGATGAGGCCAGCCAGGCCGGATCGGCGGTCGTGTTCCCCGGGATGAGCCCGTGCCGGTTCGTCGACTTCGGCAAGTTCCTGCTCATCAACCCGTTCGCGCGCAGGCTCATCAAGGACGCCGACGACCGGCTGGGCTACTCGCTGGTCGACCGCTTCCGCGAGGCCGAGGGCGACTACTCCGAGTACGCCCAGGTCGGGTTCATGCTCACCTGCGTCGCGCTCGCCGAGTGGGCCGAACAGGAGTACGGGATGAGCCCGGACTACTGCACCGGCCCGAGTTTCGGCGAGAAGCCGGCCAGCGTGTACGCCGGCTCGCTGACTTTCCCGGACGCGGTGTGGATGACCGCGAAGCTCGCGCAATGCCTCGACGAGTTCTTCGCGACCGAGCACACCGACGTCGTCACGCACTCGTTTGTCCGCACCCCGGAAGAGAAACTGCGCGACGCGCTGACGGAACTCGACGGGCGCGGCGAGTGGGCCGACATCTCCTGCTACATCGACCACGACTTCTACATGGTCTCGGTGCGGGAGCGGAACCTCGACTGGCTCAAGCAGACCGTGCGGAGCATGGGCGGGCTGTCGCTGTACACGATGCGTCCTCCGCTGCACTCGCGCGCGTTCGGCGCGTTGCGGCGCAAGGCCGAGGACGAGGTGCTCGGCGGCCTCGACTTCCATGATCCCCTCCTTCCGATCATCGCTGACCAGGACGGTTCGGTGCTGCGGTCCGGCGAGCAGGTCCGCACGATGCTGCTGGACAGCATCGTCGAGCCGCTGCGCTGGCCGGACGTCGTCTCGTCGCTCGAACAGCTCGGCGTGCGCAAGCTGTGGGTGGCCGGGCCGGACACGCTGTTCGGCCGTGTCCGGGCCACCACCAGCCGGTTCGAGGTGACCACGGTGAACCCGCGGCTCGCGCTGCAGCCGCGGCGGCGCGGCGCGGGTCCCTCGCGAGTCAGCTAGCCGGCTGCAGCTGCGACAGCGTCGCCCAGAGACGTCCGGGGTTCTCGAACGTCTCCAGGTTCAGCGCGTCGTCGGAGAACCGGACGTTGTACTTCTCCTCCAGCACCGCCAGCAGTTCCACCGTGGCCAGGGAGTCGAGGCCGTACTCCTTGAGCGGGGTCTCGGCGGTCAGCGCTTCGTCGGCGGGCAGGAACGGAAGGTACGGGCGGAGGGCTTCGTCGAAAGAGCTGTCCCACATGGCTACTCCGGTGGCTGGGTCGGGCACTTCACCAGGCAGGAAAACCGACCGCCCGGTTCGGTTTTGAACTTTACCCCGCGCCGTCGCTCCCGGGCGACGCACAGGCACCCCTATTCACGCGGAGGACCACGATGGACACGACGACTACCTCGGGACTGCACTCGCGTTTCCTGCGCGGTCTGGCCCGTTCCGAGTCCCGCCCGGCGGTCAGCGTCGGCGGGGAGACCTTCACCTACGGCGAGCTGCACGAGCGGGCGTTGCTGTGGGGCGGTGCGCTGGCGGAGTCCGGCGCGAGCACGGTAGGGGTGCTGGCCGGGAAGGGAGTCACTGCCTACGCCGGGATTCTGGCCGGGCTGTACGCGGGGGCGACGGTTGTCCCGCTGCGGCCGGACTTCCCGGCGGCCCGGACCGAGCAGATGGTCGAGGCCGCGGAGGTGGACGCGATCATCGCCGACGAACGCGGTCTGACCGTCGCTCCGTCGGTGAAGACGCTCTTCGCTCCGGAGGCTAACCAGACAGGACTGAAAGCGGCCCAAGCCCTCAGCGAGCCCAAGGACGTGCGACCTGAGGACTCCGCGTACGTGCTGTTCACCTCGGGCTCCACGGGACGGCCGAAGGGGGTCCGGATCGGCCACGGCTCCACCGAGCATTACTTCGGCCTGCTCGACGCGCGGTACGACTTCACCCCGGACGACGTCTTCTCCCAGACCTTCGACCTGAACTTCGACTGCGCGATGTTCGACCTCTTCTGCGCGTGGGGCGCGGGTGCGGAAGCGGTGGTCCTGCCGGCGGCGGCGTACCGGAACGTGCCGGCGTTCGTGGAGGAGCGCGGCCTCACCGTCTGGTTCTCCACGCCGAGCGCGATCGATCTGGTGCGCCGCACCGGACGGCTCACCCCGGGCGCGATGCCCGGACTGCGGTGGAGCTTTTTCGCCGGGGAAGCGCTGACCGTCCGCGACACCGCGGATTGGCGGGCGGCGGCGGGCAATTCCGTGACCGAGAACCTCTACGGCCCCACGGAGCTCACCATCACCGTCGCCGGGTACCGCTGGGACGACGAGGAAACCCCGCGCGTGGCGGTGAACGGCGTGGTGCCGATCGGCGCGGTGCACGAGGGGCACGAGTACCTGCTCATCGACGAGAACGAGGCGGGGGAGGGCGAACTCGCCATCGCGGGACCGCAGCTGACGCCGGGCTACCTCGACCCGGCCGACGAGAAGGGCCGGTTCCTCGACCGCGACGGGCAGCGGTTCTACCGCACCGGCGACCGGGTGCGCCGGCTCGGCGGCGACGATCTCGCGTACCTGGGGCGGCTCGATTCGCAGGTGCAGGTGCTCGGCTGGCGGGTGGAGCTCACCGAGGTGGAGCACGCGCTGCAGACGTGCGGGGTGCAGGCGGTGGCGCTCGGTGTCCAAGGCGACGCCGGGACTGAGCTGTTCGTCTTCTACACCGGGCCACGGCGGCCGGTGCTCGAACTGGTGCGCGCGTTGCGGGCGGTGCTGCCCGAGGGCGTGATCCCGCGGCGGTACGAGCATGTCGAGGAGTTTCCGTTGAATTCCAACCGCAAGATCGACCGGAAGACGCTCGCCGCGCGCGCCGCGGAGATCCTCAGCCCCGTCCCCGCTTAAGGTCCGTGAAGGGCTCCTTGAGGGAATCAGATTCCCTCAAGG